>CAMPKG010000192.1 GCA_946887085.1 uncultured Sphingobacteriales bacterium | reverse complement strand
AAGCAAACCGATGTAGATAGAGACACCACGTATACCTACGATTTCACCAATGTTTTTCCGAGAGCGAACTTTACGTATAAATTCAACAAACAATCAAGCGCCAGCTTCAACTATAACGGGAATACGCGCCAGCCGACTCTCGAGCAAATACAGCCATTACGCGATAACAACGATCCGCTGAATATCGCGATAGGTAACCCCGGGTTGACGCAGGAATTCCGGCATTCTGTGAATGTGAGATATAACAACTACAAGCCGCTGACAGGCCGCTACGTCGGTGGGTATGTAAGCGCGAATTTTATAGACGATGCGATCACCAGGGCGGAAACGGTAAACGACAGTGGAGTACGCTACTTTCAACATATCAATATGGACGGCAACTACTCCGGCTGGGCAGGTATGTGGTTTGGTTTCAGCCTTAAAAAGTTGAATACGCGAATGAACTTCAATCTTAATTCCGGCATAAATCATAGTACTAACCTTGTAAATGGACAGGTGAATACGAGCGATAACAATAACTACTCGTTTGGCATCAACTTGTCCTACGAGAGTAAGGACGAAAAACTGTCAGTTAGCCTGGGACCGGATATAACGTATAATGACTACCGTTCTACACTGGCGCTGGCGAGCACCAGTTACTGGGTATTGGAAAACAACTTCGCAGTGTCTTATGAATTGCCTAAGAAATTTGAGATCGGTAGTGATTTCAACTGGTATGTTCGTGAGAAAACACCCGTGTTCACCAGCAACAACAATGTCTTCAAATGGAACGCATACGTAGCGAAGAAGTTCCTGAAAAGCGACCAGTTGGAATTGCGCGTCGCAGTGATCGACATCCTGAACCAGAACCTTGGGTTTACGCGTACGGCAAATGCCAACTATATAACCGAAGACCGGTACAACACGATCCGCCGTTACGGGTTGCTTACTTTGACATGGAATTTTTCTAAATCGCCCCTTACAGCGCCCGAACAGCCAATGATCATCACCAAATAAAGAACATGAAAAAACTATTCATCATACTGTATCTGTTGGGTTGCTACATATTGAATGCGGGTGCACAATATACGCAGCAGGGTAAAATAGAGTTTGAGCGGAAGATCAATATTCACCGCCGTATAGAAGAACTGGATGAGGATGACCGCCGGTTTTACGACAAGATCAAAAGTCAGCTTGCGAAATACCATGTTACCTATTTCGATATGTATTTTGGGAAGGACAAAACTATCTACAAGCCAGGCCGCGAAACAGAGAATGCTTCGCGCTGGCTAAGCACACCCGCTCCTGAAAATGTTGTTTATACCGATTTTAAAACTGACAGTGTTACTGCTCAGAAGGTGATCTTTGAAGATAAATTCTTGGTGCGGGACAGTATGCGCGTGTTGAAATGGCGTATAACGGATGAGATTAGAACAATAGCCAACTACAAGTGCCGGAAAGCGGTGAGCAAGATATGTGACTCCGTGTATGTAGTGGCCTTTTATACCGACGATATAATGGTTAACGGTGGCCCCGAGATGTTCAGCGGTTTGCCGGGAATGATATTGGAGGTGGCCATACCGCGCCTTTATACCACGTGGATTGCCACAAAAATTGAATTGGTTCAGCCTAAGGAAGAAGATTATAAGTTCTCTCAAAAAGGAAAGAAAGTGAATAGCAAAGAGCTATATGAGAGTATGAGCAAAAGCATGGAGGATTGGAAAGAATATGGTCCCCGTAATATCTGGTGGACGACGCTATAAAAACGAACCCCGCAATCGCGGGGTTCGTTTTTTACTATCCTATTGCATTTTTCAGGTCATCTATAAGGTCGTCTTTGTCCTCTATGCCAACACTGAGGCGTATTAGCGAATCGGCAAGCCCGTTCTTGATACGTTCCTCCCTCGGTATAGAGCCATGGGTCATTGAAGCCGGGTGGCCGATCAATGATTCAACTCCTCCAAGCGATTCAGCTAAAGAGAACAGTTGCGTATTTTTCAGAACCTTGTTGGCAGCATCTACGTTATCATCTTTCAGCACGAATGATATCATACCGCCGAAATCACGCATTTGTTTTTTGGCGATGTGGTGGTTCGGATGGTCTTCAAAACCGCACCAGTACACTTTGCCTACTTTCGGGTGCGAACGCAGGAATTCAGCTATTGCAGCACCGTTCTCGCAATGGCGTTGCATCCGCACGTGAAGGGTTTTGATGCCGCGCAATACCAGCCATGCATCGTGAGGGCCAGGAACACCACCACAACTGTTTTGTATAAAGCGCAGGCGCTCTTCCAGGCCCTGATCATTCATGATGAGTGCTCCGTGCACTACATCCGAGTGGCCGCCAAGGTATTTTGTGGCAGAATGCAAAACGATATCTGCACCCCAGTCAAGCGGGTTTTGCAGGTAAGGCGATGCAAAGGTGTTGTCGACCACCAGCAGCAGGTTTTTTTCCTTCGCGATGTTCGCGCATGCCTCAATATCGATGATATTGAGCAAGGGATTGGTTGGTGTTTCGGCCCATATCATTTTGGTATTGCTATTCACATACTGGCGTATGTTCCCGGCATTGCTCATGTCAATGAAATGGAACTTGATTCCATAATTGGCGAATACCCTCGTGAATATCCGGTAGGTGCCTCCATAAAGATCATTGGCTACAATTACTTCGTCGCCGGGCATCAGCAATTTAGCAACTGCATCAGTGGCGGCCATGCCGCTACCGAAACAAAGCCCGTATTTACCATTCTCGATATTAGCGAGTGCATTTTGCAGTACGGTTCGGGTAGGATTCTGTGTACGCGCATATTCATATCCTTTATGGTCGCCTGGGGCCGCCTGAACGTAAGTAGACGTCTGGTAGATAGGCGTCATAATGGCGCCGGTAGTAGGGTCGGGTTCTACTCCCGCGTGTATCAGGCGGGTGTCGAGTTTATGTTTTTTATCCATTGAGTGCTTTGTTAGAAAGGCAAAGATAGACACTTGAGTATTTAAATATCGCGTATTATTTTACCTTGCATTCAATTCAAAATTCCTATGGATCAGCCTAGAAAGAACGGCCTGCGGCGGTTATATAAGCCCATCATTCTTATCATTCTGCTTATCGGGCTTGGGCTTCGCTCCTACCAATACTTTATGGGGCGTAGCCTTTGGCATGATGAGGCTCACCTGGCACTCAATTTTGTAGATCATGGTTTTGCCGGGCTTACCAAGCCATTGGACAACTATCAGTCTGCCCCCATATTTTTTCTGTTCGCAATAGAAATGTTTACGAGGCTTTTCGGATTTGGTGAATTGGCGTTGAGGGTAGCACCGTTCCTGCTTTCTATTATTGCGTTGCCCTTGTTTTTTTGGCTGGTGCGCGATCTCACTCGAAATGCAACCGCCGCTTTGATTGCGCTGTTTATTTTTTGTATTAATATTTCACTGGTTTACTATTCTTCTGAATTGAAACCGTATACTGTTGATGTCAGTGTTTTTGTGATAATGGCCTACCTTGCCGTTTCGGAGCATGAGTTCGTCAGAAAACGCCGTACAATTTTATTAACCATCGTCGGATGCCTTGCAGTGTTGTTTTCCAACGCCTCAACTGTAGTTCTTACCTGTGTTTTTTCTTATTTGGTTTGGCAAGCTGCCAGTAAGAACAATAGCGTTAATAAACTGCCTTGGAAGAATTTGGCGATCATTGCAGTTTGCTGGGCAGTTGTATTTGTAGCCAATTACCTGAAATTTATCTATCAACATCCTTATGCCGACGGGATGAAGCAAATCTGGTCGCATACCTTTTGTCCCACTCCACTATTCACCACAGAGTTCAACGATTTTATCAGGATAAGATCAGAGGAAATGTTTTTTTCAGAGATGCTGTATTTCAATACGGGGATGTTCCTCCCATTTCCTGTGGTCTTCCTTATGCTTACAGGTATCGGGTACTTTATCTATCGCGGGCAATACCCCGCACTATTACTGACAGTGTTGCCGGTTTTGTTGCATCTATGCCTGTCTATGGAAAAACTTTATCCTTTTCATTTGAGGTTTATCCTGTACCTGGTTCCACCCATCATCATTTTGCTCTCAATAGGTATGGGCGTCATCGCAGATGTGTTGACGAAATTTGTTCATCGAAGCGTGGCAATAATTTTTGTTGTTTTTTTTCTTTTTCAAGCTGCAGAGCCATCGGTGAAACAATTTCCTAAATGGGAGATCAGGATAAAGCCGTCGGTCATGTACATTGACAAACACTATCCTGAAACCAAGCTGCTAATAACGACACCCTTGACGATGTACCAGTTTTATAACAAAACAGGGCTAGTAAGAAACAACAACTATGATCGTATAGAATGGAGCTTAAGCCCCGAACAATTTTTAAACCTCGAGGTGGTCAAAGCACAAAAATCGAATTTTATCATGCTGCATTCTAGCAAGGGGGGAGACAATACAGACCCTATCATTGACGAACTGAAAAAGCGTGGTCTTATCGAACGGCAATTTTTCAACAACAACTTCGCTGTTTCAGAGATACGGCCAGTTGGTCAATAAAAGAAACGTATTGTCAGGAACGGTGGATGTGTTTTTTCAGGTAGTCGCCGCGCGAGAAGAACTTTTCGATGAGGCAATAAAGGAAAATAAAGAAATAGCGGCTGCCCATTTCCTTGATCTTCAGATTCGACTCGCCGAATTTTCTATTGGTCCAGCTATTGGGAACCACAGTGAACGTGTAACCTCTTACCAACGCCTTCAGGGACATTTCCAACGTAAGATTAAAATGAGGAGACAATAGCGGCTCTATGCCGCGAATCGTCTCCGTTTTGTATAGCTTAAATGCATTGGTGAAGTCATTGTATTTTATCCGGAATATCACTCTTACCGCGTTATTGACAAACCTGTTCAAAAACAGTTTATGTCTCGGGTAGTCATAAACCTTTCCGCCTTTCATAAAGCGGCTGCCAAACACGCAGTCATAGTTCCCTTCAACCATTGCCCGATAGAATTTCACAAGATCTTCAGGAGAGTCAGACATATCCGCCATCATCAGCGCAACACAGTCGCCTGTGAAATTGTCAAGTCCGTGTCTTACCGCATAGCCAAATCCATTAGGGCCGGAATTGGTAATAGGTGCGAGTGTCGGTATCTCAGCCTTTAACGATTGCAGCACATTCCATGTGTCGTCCTTCGAATTGTCATTGACCACGACAATTTCGTGAGGGATATTTTCCCTGCTCAGTGTTTTATAGAGGCTATTTAAGGTGTCCGGCAAAGACTCCTGTTCGTTGTATGCCGGAATAACTACTGATAGTACCATCAATGTTTGGGTTTAAGCATGAACCCTTTCCTGGAAAGCCTGGTGTATCTGGCGGAGAATATCTTCAACATTATAGTGAAGTTTCCATCCCGGGAAATGTGCCTCGAATTTTGAAGTGTCGCTTACCCACCAGATATGATCGCCAATCCTGTTTATCTCCGAGTACGTATAGTTCATTTTCTTAGCGGTGATCTTTTCACAGATGGTGATGGCCTCAGCCATAGAGCAGTTAGAAAAACGTCCGCCCCCTGCATTGTAAACTTCACCATGCCTTGGCGACTGGTGGAAATGCCAGAACATATTCACAAGATCCCACGAGTGGATATTGTCGCGTACCTGTTTCCCCTTATAGCCAAACACTGTATACTTATCACCGGTGATCGCACATTTCATCAGGTAGGAAAGAAAGCCGTGCAGTTGGGTGCCACTGTGCTTAGGTCCTGTAAGGCAACCACCCCTGAAAATGCCTACGTTCATTTCAAAATAGCGGCCATACTCCTGGGCTACTACATCAGCGGCAACTTTCGATGCACCGAAAAGCGAGTGTTTTGTATGATCGATGCTCATCAGCTCGTCAATACCTTTTTTATAGTACGGATGATCTTCGGCAATTTCCCAGCGATGTTCCAATTCTATAAGCGGCAGGTAATTCGGCGTATCGCCATATACTTTGTTAGTAGATGTAAATATGAATGTAGCTTGCGGGCAGTGCTTACGCGTTATTTCCAGCAGGTTGATCGTACCGTTAGCATTCACGGTAAAGTCGGTGATAGGCTCTCTTGCAGCCCAGTCATGACTTGGTTGTGCAGCGGTATGTACGATCAGCTTAATGTCTGTTCCGTAAAGCGCGAATATTTTGTCGAGCGCGTCAATATCCCTGATGTCCGCGGCATGGTGTTCGAAGTTACTTACCGAACCGAGCAAACGTTGGGTGTTCCATTCCGTAGACGCATCCGCACCAAAAAACTGCATGCGCATATTGTTATCTATACCAACAACCTTATCAAATTTCTCTGAAAAAAACTCTACAGATTCGCTGCCTATAAGGCCTGATGAACCCGTAACCACACAAATGTTCGCCATCGTTTTATTTATTTGACTGAATAATATTCTACGTTAATTTCTTCTTTGCAATATTTCTTATCGCTCTCAATTTTCAATTTGCCAATAGCAGGCAGTGCATTTCTGTCTGTTACATACAACATGAAATCTTCCAGGTTTAACACAAGCTTTTCGGTCATTATCCCACCACGCAGCAATTCTCTGGATGTCCTGAACGAACGCCATACTCCGTCTTCGGTCATGAAAGCTACTTTCACCTCTGACGGATGCCGCCAGGTAGATTTCAATTTTCCCGTAAAGGTATAATCAATATTTATTTTTATCACCGCTGCTCCGTTTACAGGAATTTCCTGGTTTATAGACGCCTTTTGATCACCTGTTTTTACAAGGTCAGCAGGAACTGTTACATC
>CAMPKG010000191.1 GCA_946887085.1 uncultured Sphingobacteriales bacterium | reverse complement strand
CATGGTGTCTGAACTATGATGTGGGTGATGTGGTGATGGCTATGATCTAACAATTCCCCCTTCTGAAGGGGGTGTGTGGTGGGTTTGTGAGTGAGCGGGGGACGTCGCTCGCGTAGAGTGCCCGTGTTTCGCACATCCCCCTGACCTGCCTTCGCTATCGCTTCGGCAGGTCGTCCCTCTTCGAAGGGGGAACTTGTTTTTGGGATTTGTTTTCATGACAGGGTGTTTTTAAAAGCTGACGCTTTTGTTTGCTTGGGTCCGGGCAAGACGTCCAAACAAGGTCGTCTAGTTCTGGCGTCTCGTTCCAACGAGGTTGTCTAGTTCGGGCGTCTCGCCCGGACTGGTACGAAATGAAGCGTCAGCTTCATATTTATTATAGCAAAAATACGGAATTTAATGTGAAATAGCAAAAATAATATCCCACCGTGGTGTCAGGTGTTGCCACCTGACACATATCCGAAAAACAGCCGCTCTTCGATGTGAAGAGCGGCTGTTTTAAAAGGGACCGGAAACAGGAAAACGATTATTTTATCTTGAGATAGCTGCTCGCGAAACCGTCATATAGATTATCGCTGGTCTGTAAAGTGTCATTGACGATCCGTAGGAATGTTTTTCCGAAACCATTGCCATTCCAATCGATCTGGCAGACCGTGTCGAGGCTGTGAATGCTTCTTACTTTTGTCCATTTGCACGGAAGTGTGGTCACCTTGCCATTGTCGTTCGTGGTAAATGAATCTTTACCAAAAACATGGTAGATACCGGAATAGGTATAGAACTGCTTGCCTGAGATGCCGCCACCCGAACCCAGCAGGTACCATTTGCCCTCAAGTACGGTTTGCAGCTCGCTTACACTCACATTATCAAGCTCTTTGTTGATATTGGTGCCGGCAGGTGTATAGAGCGGAGTCCTGGATTCTTCCTTCGTTTTGCGACAGGACACGGCTGTTGTTGCAATAATGGTGAGGAGAATGATACAGTAGTTTACAGGGCTGTTCATAAGATGAGGTCGTTTGGTCTGAACAATAACGTAAAATAACTAATTTTTATTGTAACAAGCTGCCGCTCGTCAAATGTGAAGAGCGGCTGTTTTGTTTCCTCAAGCCTGCCAGGGAGCTGCAATAAATTTTAATCTACCGAAGATTTTGAACATCAACATACACTATTCACTTACAACAGCTGCAAAAGCCTTGAACTGGCGGAATCTGAAAAGAATGACCTGGTGGAGTATTTAAAGTCTTTGTAAAACGGGAGAAGACACAAACCAGTAGTTTGGAGATTTGGTATATTTATACAAACAACTCCAAATGGCGCCGCGCTGGCAAATGTTATGGTTGGGTATTAACGGCTTCCTGCTGGGCTATGTGCTGTACCCGATGATACAACACGGATATATCGACTATCCATGGCTGGCGGTGTTTATGCTGTCGGTATCTGCGCAGTCTTATTTATGGTTTGTACGTGTGGCGAAGGAGAAGGAATGAGGTAATGGATGCGGACAGGCATTGAGTGTTCATGTTTCGCCCTAACACCGGCAAAAAAATCCGGCAGTGAGAACACTGCCGGCTGGTTTTCATTCCTCTAAATGTACCCTTGTACATGTCTTATGATGATAGGATCGGCGATGCCAGTTAGATACAACCGACATCACGACTTTACAATTTCAAAAATCTTTGTGCCTGCTCATTACCTATACGCAGGTTGTATAATCCTGCCGGTAGTTTAGAAATATCAATGCTTCCGTCAATGGAAATATTATTCATCAAGGTTTGCCCTTCCATATTGCTGATGCGTATCAACGTGTTCTTCCTGCCGGTGTGCAATACATTGGTAGCAGGGTTGGGATATACTGCCGCGCCTTGCTGTGCTGCAAGGTTCTTTATGGTTGTAGCCGCAGGGTCGAAAATAAATAATGCGAATGGCGCGGCTTCGTAGATACCTGCATCATGGCCGTAAGAAAAGCCCGTGTCTGCTTTGCCGGCGCCGGTGTATTGTATTTGCAGTTTGTAGTCAATATCCCAGGGAGTGCCCAGGTCGCTCAGCGAGCGTACCCAGTAATCGAGCTGGCCATCGGTGCGGTAGTAGTGTTCTATTTTCTCGGCTGGCATTAGTTGGGTTGTATCGGCGCTCTGTGCGAAATAAAATTCATACAGGCTCACCTTCCCGTTGGCATCGTAAGAAAAAGTTTCCCGGCTTACGGATGATACGACATTGTTTGAGTAAGAGTAGTCGTAGCTCTTCACCGGCCGGCCCTGCATGTCGTTCAAAACAGTTTTTCGCTGTACGGTATCACCGTCGAAAAGCGTGATGCCTTCTACCTCGTTGCCGCTGTAGTTGAAATAGCTGATGACCTTGGTAGCGGTATTGGTGTACAGGGTGGAGTCTTTAATAACGCGGTTGCTGCCATCGTATAAAAAATAGCGACGCGAGAGTTGAGAGGGATTGGGCTGCATCCGCGTAACGATAATAGCAGACATTAGCCCGTTGCCATCGTAAAACACCGAATCGTTCACCATCATAGGTGATGGTGCTGCAAACACCTGCGATTGCGACTGGCGCACGGTTATTTTATTGTTGGTTCCCTGGTAGTTGTATTGATAGCGGTTTTCCACCGTCCAGTTTTTTGCGGTGCTGTCCCAGCTGTACACTTCCAGCTTGCTGAAGAGTGTATCGGTTTTTTCGGTGATGAATTTCGATTGCCTGCGCCAGTTGTTCTTGGTTATATCTTCCCTGTCCTGCCATACAAAATAGGGTTGCTGGTTGCGCAGCAGGTCGTAATAAAAAAGCGGACGTTTGTCTGAGGGATTGCGATAGAGCTGGTCGCCATACTCGAGGATGCTTTGCGCCTTCGCTGCAAAGCTTGTTGCGGTAATTGATAATAACAGTAAATGTTTCAGCATATAGGTTTCGTTTAGGGAACAATGGTTTTGTGTTGCGAAACTATCGCCTGCAAAAAATAGTTGTGTCACACTAAAGTGAATTTAGCTGGAACGCTTTTTTTTATCACCCTTTTTGGGTGAGGAGGGAAGCGTATATTTTGATATTATTTTGTGGTGTACGTCGGGCCGTATGCGCCATATGCATTGATCCTGTTATTAAGAGTTGGACTGGTCCTGATGCAGCAGTGAACCCTCATAAGGTGATTTTCTTTCGGCGCGAATGGATGTGGATAACTTATTGCAATAAATACCGAATTGATGGTGCGGGCTGCTACCTGCTGATTTTCAATATTGTCACCGCATTAATTTGTTAATCGGCAGTTATCCGGGGGTTAATCTTGGGTTAAGCAGGTAGAAAAATTGTAATGCATTGTGAAGCCCGGCGTATCATTGCATCATCAAACGAAACAAAAACCAGGTAACCAACAATAACTTAAAAAACCAAGAGGGAAATGAAAAACGTAAAATCTTTAGTTGCTGCTTTCGGATTAGTAATCGCTTCATTCGCTGCTAACGCTCAGCAAACTTCAACAGCTACTGCTACTGCAAGTGCAACTATCATCACACCAATAGCTATTGTTAAGACCGTAGACTTGAACTTTGGTAACGTAGCAGTATCTGCTTCTGCAGGTGGTACTGTGGTTATGGCTCCTGCCGGCACCCGTACTACAACAGGTAGTGTATCGCTGCCTGCTACAACAGGTAGCCCTACAGCGGCTTCTTTCACTGTAAGCGGCCAGGGTAACTATACTTATTCTATCACGCTGCCTTCAGTTGCTACTGATATAGACGACAACGCATCGCACACAATGCAGGTTGACAACTTTACCAGCAACCCGGCTACTACAGGTACCCTCAGCTCAGGTACACAAACCCTGACCGTAGGTGCAACCCTGAACGTAGGCGCAGGCCAGGCTACAGGTACTTATACTTCTGATGTGCCTTTCAGCGTAATAGTTAACTACAACTAATCTAGCTTTCGAATAATGGATGTAAAAGCCCTGCTTCTGCGGGGCTTTTTTTGTGTTTTTAATCGGCACAAGAGATAGCAGCACTGGTCTGATTTATGACAAACCTATTACGGAACGTACATGTCTTATACGAATACCCCCATTGCTGTTGTCACATACACGTCATTTTATCTATCGGCCCGCTTATCGGTATCCGTCTACTTACGTGTCTATTAACCCGTCTGCACCTTCATTGCCACGTCAAAGTCATTTATTCTTGTTTTCGTTGATGCGGTGCGAAGAGGCCCGGTAGTTGTTGCACATGTTATAGAAATAAGTGTAATTTTATTTACCCCAAAACCTCTTCTCTATGCTACGCTGCCTGATGCTTGCCCTGCTGTGCTGCTTCCTGTACAGCTGCAAAAAAAAGAGTAAAGATCCCATACCCAACGATCCCGCTCCTGCGGATACGCTGGCGCTAAGCGACAACCTCTACATCATAGACGGCACGAGTGTGCGCACACCCGACAGTAATTTTATGTCGTCCACCATGAAACTGACCGGTTCTAACCTGGTGTCGGGCGAATTCAAGTTTACCGGCGCCAACATTCCCGCCATACAACCAGGCGATTTTATTGCCAGTGCCGGCGGTTACGGTTACCTCAGGGCGGTAGTTTCGGTAGTGGGGTACAGCAGCACCGCTGTAACGCTGAACACCAAACAAGCCGCGCTTGAAGATGTGATCGAAAAAGCAACCATCTACCTGAGCATGACGCCCGATGTATCGCAGCACAGCCTCAACAACATTACTTTCCCCAATACAGGCAGTGCATCGCTGAAGATACTGAATGGTGGCACCGTGACATTCGGACCTACCTACACGCTCAAAATGGAGTTCGACAACCACAAGCTGCAGCTGCTGGAAATGCGCGCCGCGCAAACCAGCTTTACCAACAACCTGGAGCTGAGGCTGACGGCCAACAACACGGGCAGCATCAATATAACCGACTACCCGGTGAAGAAGTTCACCAAAAAATTTGTGGCCAATGTCGGTAAGCTGCCGATAGCGATAGAAATGAATATAGAATTGCTGGCCACTGTCCAGGCTACGTATAATATACCCTCACAAACAATAGGGCAAAGCGCCTGGTTCAGCTCTAATGCCACTACTACTACAGGCCTGCTGTATTCTATGGGCAAGTGGTCGTTCACGGAGGCGACGGAACGCAAGTTCAACTACACGCCGGAAATATGTGAATTTGACGGGGACATGCAGGCATCGCTGACGCCCAAAGTAGAATTGAGCATTTACGGGGTAAAGGGCCTTGCTGTATCGCTGAAAGACACCAACTGGTTCGATGGCTCGTTCAACTATACCACCCGCGACTGGTATATGACCTGGGAATCGTTCATGCAGGCAGGCGGTGGCGCCAACCCTGCCATCTTAGGCAGATCAGTACCGACGTACAATATTATGCGCGACGTGCCCAATACAAAACACTCGGGCAAAGCACCTTTCGAGATAAAGCGCATCAGCGGGTATGATGTAGCAGGCATGTCGAACGGGAAAATCTCGCAGGCGGTGATGCAGGTGGTGAACTACCAGGGCCTGCCGCTCTATGGTGTTCCGGTGCATTTTAGCATGGGCAACGAAACCGGGCCCAGCCCCGGATCGGCTATGTTCTTCCCGGAAGCGGCTATCTCTGTATCGGGTGGCAATGCCAGCACCAACTGGGTATTTGGCGATGGCGAGGCCTGGAATGCACAGGCGAAGATCAAAAAGCCAGATGGCACCGTGCTTTATACCGTAGGGCTGAACGCTAAAAAGTAAAGCAGAAAACGACCAGGTAAAATCCGTGGCATATTGTCGCAAGCGCATTCATTTTGCCATGAGTTGATTACGGCCTATCTTGTGCCCCAAAATATCAACCCTTTATGCGTTTATTATTACCTGTTGCTGCTGCCCTCCTCATGCTGTCGGCTACTTCTTGTACAAAATCTTACAACTGCGACTGTGTGACCGAGTATTTTAACAGCGGTGTAAAGAGCAAAGAAGAAACATCATCTGACGAGATCACGTCCATCTCTAAAAAAATAGCGAAAGAAGATTGCGAAGGCTTCAACGATGGCCCCATAGAAAACTCAGGTTTTGAAGTGAAAAAGACCTGTACGCTGAAATAATCTTCACTGCTCATAAGTTTTTAGGATTACAGTCCCGCATATGCGGGACTTTTTGTAACCGAATTTGTAACTTAAAGGAACAAAAGCCATATTATGCGCTATACAACCCTCGTTATTACAGCCTTTATTGCAGTAGTATGCTCATCCTGCGAGAAGACATATACTTGTGTATGCAATTCATCAGGCACCGGCAATACTCAGCCGCCGGCAACACAGCAATCAGACATTAAAGCAACTAAAAAAGAAGACGCTAAGTTGTCGTGCGACAAAGGGGATTTTTATTTTAAAGACGCCTTCAACAACAACAGCTTTAAAACAGAATGTGAGCTCGAATAAACTTTCGGCGTACAATAATATTTTCTTTGCTACGTTTTAAATACACGTAGTAACCCTGCTGAATTTACCAGATTAGCTTTAGCCATCCTGTCGAGGGTGGCTTTTTTATCGCACCAGCATCACGCTGCCTTTCTTCACTGCATCGTTTACTGTATCACAAATTTCCCTTTGAAACTTTCACCTGTTTCGGCATCCTTTGCTGTAAAAAAGTAAAAGCCCGGCGGCAAATGATATTCACGTAACGATATTTCCCGGGCGTTTTTCAATGTTATATTGACTACAAACTGTCCCGCGGTATTTATTATTTTCAGTTTGCCGGCTTTTATGCGGCCATCCATCAAGGCTATTACCGAGATGCC
>CAMPKG010000190.1 GCA_946887085.1 uncultured Sphingobacteriales bacterium | reverse complement strand
AGTTATTAGATCATTGTCGTTGCCTGCCTGCGCATTTTTTCTTTGATGCGGCTAAGTTTTGCGCCTACGTTGCTGGCGGTGATGCCTAATATCTCGGCTATCTCCTGGTAGCTCTTGTCCTCGAGGTAGAGCAGTACGAGCGCTTTATCGAAAGCGGGCAGTTCTGCGATCATCGTATAAAGCGCTTTGTACTCTTCGGCATAGTTGTCCGCTGCACTATCTTCCAGCTGGTGAAGAAGCTCGTCGTTGCCGCTGACATTGACAGACCTGCCTTGTTTACGTTTATGGCTGATGGCAGTGTTGAGCGCCACACGATAGAGCCAGGTACTGATCTTTGCAGTGGCTGTATAACGAGCGTATCCGCGCCATGCCTGCAATACTATTTCCTGGAAAAGGTCGCGACGGTCTTCCGGTGTCTGCGCATACACTGAGCAAACCTTGTAGATGAGGCGCTCATTTTCTTGCACCATGGCTACAAACTCCGTTTCGCTATGTTTTTGGCTAGGCATTTGCTCTATTAATCGCAGCGGAGGCGGGTTTATTACATTGCCAGGGAAAGTTTTTTGACGACTAAACAGGGGTATTATATCTTCTTCTGCATGTGAAACCCAAGGATGCGAAATCCCTGCCTGATCCAAATAGCAAGTCCGCCAGCATTGGAAACATAGCATTTAAGTTCTACTGCCTCACAGTTTTTTGATTTTGCGTAGTTGTATATCCACTGCATCATCATTTCGCCAATCCCTTTTGATCGATAGTCCGGGTGGATAACTACATTATCCGGCTCTATATGCCTGCCTACATAATATTTGGGAAGTGTCCAGAGCCCTGATATGCCGATGAGTTCCCCGCCGTCATAAACGCCGACACATTCGTAGTTGTGGGCACACATATCGATAAGGCGCTCCGTAAGCGTTTGCTCTTCAATTTTAGGGTCAAGTATCTTAAGCAGCGGAATGATGGAGTGGATCTGCTCTTTAGGTATAAGGGTAATACGGTACATAAGGCGGATACTATTCTTCGTCCTTTTCCTTTTTGGGCTTCTTGTTGCTTTCCTGCTCGTCCTCGTTCAACAAGCCCGCCTGTTCCCAGCCAAGTAAACCACCTTGCAGCTCATATACTTTGGTGAAGCCCATCTTGCGGAGGTGTTTTGCCGCATCTGCACTTCGTCTTCCTGAATGGCAGTAAACGTACACCGGCTGTGTTTTGTCCAGCTTCGATGCTTCTTCGTCAAAATCGTCTCCATTCCAGTTGATGTTCTCCGCATCATCGATATGAACTTCATCGTATTCTTCGGGAGTGCGCACGTCTACGAGCTGGGGATCTTTCGAAGCTTTCAGCGCTTTGTCAAATTCCTTTGGAGAAATACGGTCACCTTTCTGCGCATAGCTGCACGAAACAAAACTGAAGAGTATGACGAGAATTATTGCCAGTCGGCTGTTGCGTATCATGTGCTGATTTTGTTGCAGCAAATATAGTCCTTCTATTTGTTGCCCGATTTCGCCTCACTGTTAAAAGCCAGGAACACGTAGAGGTAGATCATGCGTGAAAGACGCATCAGCCATGGTTGCATGACAATAACAACGACGATGCTGGTGATAAGATAGTAATACACCGAATTGTCTTTGTATGAAAGGCCGAATATCGGCCAGTACCAGAGGATATTCAGGAAGAACAGCATAACGGTCAGCGCGTAATTGATACCCGCTCCGTTGTTACTCTCAAACAGCATTTTCTGCCCGCATACCTTACAGTGGTCCACCAGCTTCAGGCATTTGCCTAGTGGCAACAGGCTTTTGTTGGCAAATGCCCCGCCCTTGCGACAGTTAGGACATCGCATGGTCAAGAGGCTGATTATCAGTGGTTTTCTCAAAGGATCGTTTTATTATTCTCAGGCGCAAAATTAGTTTTTTCAGACTTGCGGGAAATCATATGTTTTTATTATATTTAGGTTGGATTCCATTTATGTACCGTATTGCGATTGCGTTGTTCGGGTTGTTGCTGGCGTTGTTCGGCGGCAACGTTTGTCGCGGCCAGGCGTCTGCCTGTCCGCCGAACATAGATTTTGAGCAAGGGAGTTTCGGATTCTGGGAGTTTGCCACGGGTGCATGTTGTCCCATCAGCATGACCTTTAATTCGGGTCCTCTATTTTCTCGCCACGATCTGACCTTCGGGCCACAAACTGATCCCTATGGTAAATTTCCAGTGGTTGCACCGGGCGGTGGCAGCTATTCGCTGAAGCTTGGAAACAATGCCACACAAGGGCAGGCTGAGCGCGCGCGGTATTATGTACAAGTGCCTTCTGCTCCGGGCAAATATGTTTTCCTTTATCGCTATGCCGTAGTACTTCAAAATCCTAACCACGATCCGCAGGATCAGCCGCGTTTCCAGGTGAGGGCTTTCGACTCGCTGACGGAAACGGTATTACCCTGCAGCGAACATAATTATGTCGCCTCTGCAAACATGCCCGGATTTTTGAAGTCGGGACTTGATTCAAGCGTTTTCTATAAGTCATGGACATCAGCAACACTTGACCTGTCGGCTTTTGCAGGAAAAACTGTGGGGATAGATTTTGCCACCGGCGACTGCGCCCTGAACGGGCATTTCGGTTATGCTTACATTGACATGAACTGCGGATTGTTCAAAATTTACACAACGCAGTGTAACAATAGTCCTGATGCGACCTTAGTGGGGCCTCCAGGATTCATGGCGTATAGATGGACGGACCTGACGTATGTGCCCACCTATGGAACAAGTCAGAACCTGACGACCCCAAAACCCTCGGCGCCCACGTACTATGCTGTTATTGTAACGCCATATCCGGGTTTCGGTTGTGTGGATACATTTTATACCGAATACAACCTGGTAAATGATAACATAAGCGCCAACGTCCCGGATATTTCCATCTGTATGGATAACTCGGGGCAGCTGAACGTAAATACCAATAACGGGAATGGGCCATTCCTGTACAACTGGTGGCCTTCGGGGGGGTTAAGTTGTAATACATGCAGCAATCCGGTTGCCAATCCAAATACCTCCACCACCTATCATGTATCGGTAGAGAATAAATATGGCTGCCGGGACACCGCAACCGCAACCGTAGATGTGATGCCGCGACCGCTCGCAGATGCAGGCAAAGACACTACCGGTTGTATAGGCGCCCAGATGCAATTGGATGGAACCGGGGGTGTAAAATATAAATGGTCGCCGGCAATAGCGCTTGACGATCCAACCTCTGCCACACCCACGGCAACGATAGGTGGCTTTATGCAATATTTTTTGGTGGTGACTGCTACCAATGGATGCACAGATACCGATGAAGTGAAAATCACCCCCCTGCCGCAGCCGACTGCTGATGCCGGCAATGACAGCATGCTATGCCGGGGAGCGGTGATCTTTCTGAACGGGAAAGGCGGTGGAACATATAAATGGTATCCGGACGAGGGGCTCTCGGGCACGAACCTAAGCGGACCTTTGGCGACAATTAAGAAAGATATTACCTATGCCCTGGTGGTATCAAATGGAGAAGGATGCACGGATACAGATTTTGTTTCCTTTATTGCATTCGAACCTTTGCCATTCAGGGCTGGTACCGATACTACGATATGCCCCGGCTTCCCGATCCAGGTATTTGCCGAGGGCGGGCAGACTTATTACTGGACCGGAGATAATATCTCGGATCCGTATTCTGATCTTCCTATTGTCTCTCCTCAAAAAACCTCGGAATATTTTGTACACATAGTGGACTCGTTATGCCACAGGGAAGATACATTGAAGGTAAAGATCAGCATGCATCCCGTTAACCAGTTACGCATTGTTGCCACTGATATTCTTTGCGGCTCCGAGGTAGGCCAGCTTACTGCGTACGGGGGCAATTCATATAAATGGTCGCCTACCGATGATCTCGAATATCCGAATGCGGCTGTTACGAAGGCATATCCCAAGGCCAATACTACTTATATACTTACCGGTATTAACAGCTACGGCTGCCCGGATACCGCATCGGCCGAAATGCATGTTTACGGCGATGATGGCATATTCCTGCCCTCAGCGTTCACACCCAACGGCGATGGCCTTAATGATTGCTTCCGCCCTGTTATCACAGGTAATGTTATGGTCTTCGAGATATTCGTTTACAATCGCTGGGGAGAGATGGTCTTCCACGCAAATGATAAAAACGCATGCTGGGACGGTGTATATAAAGGAGAAAAACAAGATCTCGGTACTTACTATTATTATTACCGGGCCAGCTCACCGCTCTGCGGTGACTTTATGAGGAAAGGTGATGTGCACTTGCTGAGATAAAGTCAGCGGGTGCGAAATATTGTTTATAATCATTGTGCGCATTTAACCCTTATGCAGAAGCATACCTTAGCCCTTGTTCTTATTTTCTGCTGCCTGCTGGCAGGAAGATATTCTTTTGCACAAACTGTTTTCTGTCCGCCCAATCTTGATTTTGAACTGGGTACTCTGAGTAACTGGAAATTTGATACCGGTACCTGCTGCCCCATCATTACAGGTGCCGCACCCGGGCCGATAACTAACCGCCATGTCTTAACAAGCGGCACCAATGTTGATCAGTATGGTGGATTCCCTATTGTAGCGCCCGGTGGAGGAAGCTATTCATTGAAGATTGGTAATAATTCCACGGGACGACAAGCAGAGCGTGCAAAGTATTATATCCATGTACCCCCTGGCACAGGCAAACATATTCTCATTTACAGGTATGCCGTGGTCTTTCAGAACCCCGGGCATAATGCCGCAGATCAGCCAAGGTTTGAAGTGAAAGCATTCGATTCAGCAACCAATGCTTTGATCGCTTGCAATAACCACGTTTATGTGTCCTCATCCTCACTGCCGGGTTTCATGCAATCAACCGTTCTGTCGCAGGTGTATTATAAACCATGGACAACTTCCACTATCAACCTCACAGGTTATAATGGCAAAACTGTGATCATCGATTTTGCCAGTGGCGACTGCGATCTTGGCGGCCATTTTGGTTATGGCTATGTCGATATGAATTGCGGACTGTTCCAGATATACGGCGCCAAATGCGATTCCGCCGCGAATATTACACTGAAGGGCCCACCAGGTTTTGCACAATACCAGTGGAGAGACTCTGCGCTAACAACAATTCTCGGTAATACGCAAACGATAACTATACCGACGCCGACAACGCCAAAAAAATTTGCGGTTATTGTAACTCCCTACACCGGCTTTGGTTGCCAGGATACGATATACACCGCCTACAGCATCGTATACGATAATATGCAGGCAACAATAACGCCGGATACAGCCAAGTGTGAGAACAACGGCCTGCAATTGAACGTAAGCAGCAGCAACCCGAACGGCCCCTTCTCGTATGTGTGGACACCGGCAACAGCGCTTAGTTGTACGGGATGTCCGAATCCGATCAGTTATACAACGAGCGCGATCACCTATACTAACTATATAGAGAACCAATATGGCTGCCGCGACACCAATAAGGTAGTCGTGTCGATAAAGCCCACGCCGCAGGTAAATGCTGGGCCGGATACCAGTTATTGTAACACCAATGCCGTTACGCTCACGGGGTCGGGGATCGGAGGTACTGTTTACGCATGGTATCCCGCAGGGATTGTCACTAATCCCAACCAGGCTGTGACGACCGCGACGGCCGGGGCCAACACCACATTCACGCTGGTACTTACCAACCCGTCAACAACATGCAGCGATACCGACAAGGTGCTGATAAAAACCGGCCCGGTCAATGCCAATGCAGGAACTGATGCTACAATTTGTGAAGGACAGCCGGGTAAGTTATTCGGGGGTGGTGGATATTCATACAGCTGGACACCCGTTACTGGCCTTTCATCACCCTCAGTGCCTTCGCCTACGTTTACCGCATCCGCAACTACTACTTACACCCTTATTGTTACCACTAATATTGGCTGCAAGGATACGGATGATGTTTTGATAACGGTAGTGCCATCAGCGTTCGCGTCGGCAGGAGCCGATACGGTTGTATGTGAGGGTAGTTCCGTTCAACTGTCAGGTGCAGGCGGCGACACCTATCAATGGATACCTGCTACAGGGCTGAGTAACCCCTTTGTTCAGAACCCGCTTGCATCGCCAGGCACAACTACTACTTACAAGCTTGCAGTTTCGGTTCAAGGTAAATGCAATGACACGGATGAAATAGCGATTACCGTACATCCCTTACCGGTTGCAGAAGTAGGGAGTGATACGCTCGTTTGCAAAGGCGCCCATCTGCAATTGCGCGGAGGTGGCGGAGTTAGTTATAATTGGTTCCCGGCAGACTGGTTGTCTGATCCTGCCATACAATATCCCGTCGCGAAAGTGGTGGATACGGTTACCTATAATGTAGAGGTGCTGAATGAATTTGGCTGCAGCGATACTGCATCGATGTTCGTGTTTATATCTCCCCCGCCGGTTTTCTCAACCGGTACAGACACCTCCATTTGTTCGGGCGACACCATATCGGTGTTTGCAGCAGGGGGCGACACTTACTGGTGGCATGACGACGACGCCATATCAGGTAAAACAGACTCCATAGTAAATGTCTGGCCGGCTATCCCACGCGATTACGTGGTGACTATAACAGATACTATCTGCAACCTAGTGGAAGAACGAAGAGTGAAAGTTGACGTTTATCCATTAAGGCAGCTGAAAATAGTTGCCACTCCAATACAATGTGGAGCCGAGATCGGCCAGCTCACAGCCTACGGCGGCAAATCCTATACCTGGACGCCGGCCGAACACCTCACC
>CAMPKG010000189.1 GCA_946887085.1 uncultured Sphingobacteriales bacterium | reverse complement strand
CAGCTCGGCCCAGAACGCGGTGCTGAAAGCCCCCACTAACCCGGAAAACAAAACCCGCGTCATCCTTAAAGTGGCCACCAATTTACGCGACTCTGTCATTCCGTCTTTCCGTTCGCGTATAGAGGAATTGGACATCGGCCATCTATACAAGTTCAACAAGACCGACCGTACACTCAACTGTATCAACGGCTCGCAGATCATCTTCCGCGGGCTCGACGACCCTGATAAGCTCAAAAGCTTTGAAGGCCTCAACCGCATACTGGTGGAAGAAGCCGCCGAACTTGAGTTTGAAGATTTCCTGGAGTTGAACCGTCGCGCACGTGGTAAGGAGAACATACAGATCACACTTACCTTCAATCCTATTCACGAAGAGCACTGGCTGAAGAAACATTTCTTCGACCAGGAGATGGAAGACAAGCAGGAATTCAAAAGCACTTATAAAGAAAACCCCTTCATCACCGACAAAGACAGGGAGCAGATTGAATGGATGAAACGCTATGACCACAACCAGTACCGCGTATACGCCCTCGGCGAATGGGGCCTGCGCATCAACACCATGCCCTGGCTGTTTGCATTTGACCGCTCTACGCACTTGCGCTCCTCGCTCCCATTTCTTCCTTCTTATCCTGTTTACCTTTCTTTCGACTTCAACCGCGAGCCCGTAAGCTGTGTGGCCGTGCAGATGAGTCCGCACCGTGGCGCACGCGATAGCTTCGTGCATTTCATCAAAGAGTTTGCCGCCGATGTGCAGCTGAAAGAACTGTGCGCACGCATACGCGCAGCCTTCCCCGCCAGCATACTTTATGTAACCGGCGATGCATCGGGCAACCGTGGCGACATTGGTTTCGACAACAGACACAGCACTTACTACCAGATGATACGCAGCTACCTCGGCATCAACGATCGTCTCATGCACATAAACGGGCGCAACCTGCAGCACCACGACAGCCGCCAGCTCATCAACATGCTCTTCGCCGATTATCCCAATATCATGATCTCGCAGGAGGGCTGCCCCATGCTGGCCAACGATTGCATCATAGCCACCGTAGATGATGAAAGCAGCAAACCCGGCATGCTCAAAAAAGACCGCAACACCTTCAAGATGGACCTTTTCGATGCCCTGCGCTATTTCTTCCAGACCTATTTCAAAGACTATGCAGATAAAGTGGGTGTGGTGAGGAGAGCGGCGTGATCATCTCACCCTCCCCCAAAAAGGGTTAATTTTTAAATAGCAAATAATAAACAAATCATACAATTGTCATTTTACCGGATCCCACCCTGTTTTTCACCCTCTCCGGTAAATACACCTGTTTGGTGTTCATAGTATCATTGATGCCAAACCAAATTTTATGAAAAAACTATTTACATTATTCTCCTTTCTGGCCGTTGCTATTGCAGGCCATGCACAAGCCATCAAGTACACCGATGTGACACCCGACAAAACAGTATCTGACTGGAACTCTTATTCGGTACCCGGTGGAGAAGTATGGCACCACATAGGCGAGGTAGTCATCAAAAGCTGGGGAGATGAACAACTGCTCTGCAGCGTAGACTCCATGCCCAAAGCACTCAATGCCGGCGACAGTATAGCAGCAGGTTCGGGGCTGTGGGTACCCTGCAATTACCAATGTCTTAACTGCGGAGGCGTCTACGGCAACTGGATCGGCAAAACAGATAAGTACCTTGGCGTGCGTGAGAAGGACTCTAACGGCAACTGGAAATATGGCTGGGTACGAATGACCATCCCCGCCAGCGCCGCCAGCTTTACCGTTAAAGACTATGCTATGTATAAAAAAGGAAGTGACCCCATCACTGCGGGACAATTGATCGCAACCACCGTAGCCAATATCGCGGATAACGCCAACCATCTTAAACTGTATGCAAGCGGCAAACACGTGTACGCATCCGGTTTCACCGGCAGTGCCGATATTGCGGTAATGGATATCAGCGGCAAACTCCTTTTCCGCAAAACCATTGATGAGAACGAAGCCCTCGATATGTCGGCCTATGGCAGAGGCATCTATCTCTTCCACATCAGCGATGGTGAGAACAGCAGATCCGCAAAACTCTCTATAGAATAATGAAAAGCGGGGCAGACAACTTTCTGCCCCGCATCTTTACCCGTTTCATCCCTATCATGTTCCGCTTCGTCAGGCTTTTACGTTTTTTAGGTTTTGGTGGCAATGTTTTGCTGCCAATACCTTTGTATGGAAAGCACAAGCTATTTCACGATGCCGATACTCATGATCTGCCTGTTTTCGCTGGTAGCAGGGGGTGTATGGATAGCTTTGTGCTGCGTGAAAAAGCAAAAGCTGGCAGCCCTTATAGGCGCTATCATCATAGCAGTGAGTGCCTACTGCATCTGGCAGGCCTGGCGCACCGTGCGCGACGTAAAGAAGAGCGAATACGTGGCCCGCTGATCGCCCTGGCTATTAACGGGGAGTTTACTTATCTTAGAAGTAAATTCCCTTTTATGCGAAAACTGCTACTCCCCTTATTGCTTGCTGCCGGCTTGTCGGCACATGCCCAGAAATTCGAGCTGATAAAAGATGCTTTTCCCGGCGCAATGAACGGGCATGCACATACCTTCGGCGAGTTCCAGGGTGGCTTATTTTATGGCAGCAATATTGCTGTAGGCACCGCTACCGACTATGCCCTGTGGCGCACCGACGGCACGCCCGGCAACGCGCAAATGCTGAAGCAGCTCAGCGGGCAGATCATGAATTTCGCCGTGCTCAACAACTGGCTTTATTTCCGCACCAGCGGGCATGAAATATGGAAGACCGATGGCACGGCGCTGGGCACGCAGCTGATCGAGTCTTTCTTCGAGATACAGTCGCACCTGGTAGCATTCAATGGCAAGATCTATTTCACCGGCATGAAAAACTCCGGCGACCAGCAGCAGCTCTATGCTACCGATGGAAGCACAGGCAATGCCACGCTTGCATCGAACTATGTATGCAATGGCTCGGGCGCAGACATTACCGAAGTTGTTGTATCAGACAATAAGCTGTACATAAACCCGATCGACCAGGTGAGCCCTACCTGCTCGCACAACCTGTATGCAACAGATGGTTTCTCGCCGTTCGTGCAGCTGACCTCGTTCAGCACGGGCGTGTTCGTAGAGCAGGTAACGCCTTTCGGTACCGGCGTTGCCTTTACTGCCAACGATGGCACCAATGGCGAGGAACTATGGATCACCGACGGCACGCAACCGAATACACAGATGGTCACCGACCTGAACCCCGGCAGCGCATCATCATCGCCCAAGGGACTGATGCCCTGGGGCGCTACTCTTTTATTCTTTGCCGACAACGGTGCAGGTTTCCGTTCGCTGTGGAAGACCGATGGCACATCGGGCGGCACGTTCAAAGTGCGGGATTCGGTTATCAATGCAACCAGCGGAAACCAGTCGCCCTACCTGGTGAACTTTGGTAAGCTTTACTTTCGCGGGGAGAAAGACTTCGCCAGCGGCAGCGAAGGCATCTATATGACCGACATGAGCATGAACGGTACAAGCCGCGTAGTGGCAGTGCCCTCCATCCCCACCACTGTGCCCATGGCCGTGCTGGGCAACTATGTTTATGCCAACCCGAAGAACGGCAGCAACATCGCCTTCCTGAAATTTGACGGCATCAATTTCCTCGATACCATTGACGCACCTTTGAAGAATAATCCTACTTACCTGGGCATACAAACCATGACGGTATTCAACAATGCCATCTACCTGAACGCAGCACTCGACAGTGATACGGGATCTGAAGTTTACAAATTCCGCGACATACCGAATAGTGTTGAAGAAGTAAACTACACCCGCAACACCGCCCGTATCTACCCCCTCCCCGTTCACGACCATGCAACGCTGGAGTTGTTTATACAGGGAAATATCGGAGATGCAGAAGTAGCTATGTACGATATGACGGGACGATTAGTAAGTGCACCTGTGCGTACACAACTATCAACCGGCATCAACAAGCTGGATATAAATACTGCTTCACTCACAGGTGGTATGTACCAAGTGGTGGTGAGGGGTGATGATTATAATGAAGTAATTAAGATCGTGAAATAAAAACATAGAACTATAGAATGAGAAACACTATCCTATCGCTGGCATCAATACTTCTACTTTGCTCCTGCCAGAAAAAACAAACCTACGATTGCGTTTGCAAAGACTACGTAAAAGGCATTGAAGACCAGAAGCGCACATTCGAGGCCAGTGACTATGGTGGCGCCGAAGAGCAATGCGCAGAGTTTCAGCTACGGTTGATGCCCATGAGCAGCGGCTTTAGTTGCCAGGTCATTAAGAAGCGCTAAGCAACTTCAGCGGTCGTGGCTTTATAATACCTGTTGCGATACTGCACAGGCGACATGCCGGTGATGCGCTTGAAAGTATTACGGAAAGCCTTGGTATCGGTGTAGCCAACTTTATACATCACGTCGTTCACGTTCTCCGTCGGCGACTCGAGGCTCATCTTGGCAGCTTCTATTTTCACACGCTGTATATATTCAGCCACGGTGTTGGAAGTTGCTTTCTTGAACCTGCGCTCGAAGTTACGGCGGCCGATGTATAACATGCTTGCCAGTTCATCTACCGAGAGTTTTTCCTGGTAGTTGTTCTCGATATACTCCTGCGCTTTGCGCACATCTTCATCGCCATGGTCTTTCTGTCCGCTGAAGATAATGAACGGCGACTGGCTGTCGCGCTGTATATCTATCTGGAAAGCCTTGGAGAAGAACACCGCAGTTTGCCTACCGGCGAATTTCTCTACGAGGTAGATGATGAGGTTGAGATAAGAGAAGGCGCCACCGCTTGAGTAGAGTCCGTCTTCATCGGTCAGTATCTTATCCTCCACCAGGTTCACCTTAGGGAACATGCTGCGGAACTGGTTAGCGAACATCCAGTGTGTAGCGCACTGCCTGCCGTTCATCAGCCCCGTTTGCGCCAGCATAAAAGCGCCTACACAGAGGCTGGCTACTTCAGCACCGCCCTGCCGCTGCTCCAGTATCCAGGGTATGAACGGAGCGTTCTTCCCGAGGGTATCTGCAAAGTCGCCATCGAGCGCGGGTATGATGATGAGATCTGTTTTGAGCAGGTCCTGTATCAGCGCATCGACATGCACTGTGTACTTGCCGCCGGCCATAGGCACTTCTTTTGTGAAGCCTACGAGTTGCACTTTAAAAACCGGATCGTGCCCCTGGGATTCCAGGAATTTGTTGACCTCAACAAATACTTGCCTCGGGCCTTCTATACTACCCAATACGGCTGGCGTTGGTACAAGGATGGATATATGTTTCATAATGGTGTATTTAGTGCATCGTGCTGGTTCTTAAAAGGTTGCAACCCGCACGAGCCATGGTCGCAACCCTAAATTAGGAAGAATGTCGCAAACCGCCCTTTTTTGGCCGTATTCGCCCCCGTTCTGTCGTAAAAAGGCATTGTACGTTTGCATTGTAAACGATGGTAAAACGAAAGAGAGATAAGAAACATGGAAACAAAACAAATAAACGAACCGGTAAAGCTGATGTTGGTGAAAGCCCACTCCTTCCCCGAAGGCATCATGCCCGCTTTCGACAAATTGGGGAAACTGGTGGGGATGAGCGATACGCGAACTGTGTAGGGGCTGTCGAGAGGAATAGCTCATGATGGTGTTGACTACTGGGCTGCCACCGAGGCATAACCCGGCGAAGCAGAAAGGCTGGGGCTGGAAACTTATACGATAGAACCCGGTACTTACCTCACCGAAACAATAGCAGATTATATGGACCACAAAGAAAAGATAGGTGAAGTGTTTCAGCAGATGATAGCAGACCCGAGACTAGACCCAAATACAAGATGTATAGAGATGTATAACGGCGATGAGTCGGTAGAATGTATGGTTAGAATAAAACCCTGAACGGATCGTCAACATGGCGCAGATCAATCCATATCTCACTTTCAACGGCAACTGCAGGCAAGCTATGAGTTTTTATAAAGAATGCCTGGGTGGCGAGCTGATGCTGCAACCCGTTGACGGAACGCCTATGGCTGATGAAATGCCGGAAGAAATGAAACAGCATATTCTCCACTCAGCACTAAGAAAAGGCGACCTGCTGATACTGGCATCAGACATGGCGCGCGAGGAACTGACCACGGGCAACAGAGTAGCGCTGATGGTGGAATGCCAGAGCGAGGAAGAGATCAGGAGCTATTACAACAACCTTTCGCGCGGCGGCGAGATAGTGGATCCCCTCGCTACCATGCATTGGGGAGCAACCTTCGGCGCCATAGAAGATAAGTTCGGTATTAACTGGCTGCTGCATTATGAGTCGAAGGAAGTCGAGAGTCGTAAATGAAATTCCAAATCAGAAATTCCAAATTCCAAATCATAATTCTAAAATAACAAACTATGACTACTGCAAATTCAACTTCAACAAAACCGCTCATTATCGAGCGCACATTTGATGCACCTCTTGCTAAACTATGGAAAGCATGGAGCGTACCCGCCGTGTTCAGGATGTGGTGGGGTCCTGAGGGCTACAGTTGCCCTGCTGTTACTATCGACTTTCGCGAAGGCGGCAAATGCCATGCAGCCATGCGCGGCGCTGATGGCAAGGACATCTGGAGTATCGGTACTTACCAGGAGATCGTTCCGAACAAACGCATTGTTACCAGCGATGATTTTGCCGATGCTGACGGTAATGTGGTACCACCATCGCACTACGGTATGCCGGGTACATGGGGCGATAAAGTGCAGATAACAATAAGCTTCGAGGAAACGAATGGCAAAACAAAACAAACCATCAAAC
>CAMPKG010000188.1 GCA_946887085.1 uncultured Sphingobacteriales bacterium | reverse complement strand
ACCTATATGGCTGTAATTCAGAAAATCAGGAACAAATACGGGAAGGTCGTCGTGTTTTTTATCGTGCTGGCATTGATAGGCTTCATATTAATGGACGCTGCCAGTGGTCGACTTGGAGAACTTTTCGGAAGGGATTCCAGCGTTGCGACGGTCAACGGAGAGGAAATTGACATCCGTGATTACCAGCAAAGGAGAAAGGAATATGAGATTCTGTATAACTACAGCTCAAAAGGTCAAACCCTGGACGATGCAACCCGTGCTCAGATCAATGAACAGGCATTGCGCGAATTGATCAACGAGAACCTCATGGGTGCAGAGATGGAAAAATTGGGGATAGCGTCTACCAAGGAGGAGGAAAAAGACCTTATCTATGGTGCTGCGCCAGATCCAATCGTACAACAATACCCGGTTTTTACAAATCCGGATACGCGCATGTTCGATCCGCAACGTATCAAGGCATTTGAGCAGCAGGTTGATCAATATGACCCTACCGGCAAAGCACGCGAGGAATGGGAAGCCATAAAGGCATACGTGATCCGCAACAACAACATACGCAAATACAATGCGATGCTGGCAAACTTTGTTTATGTACCAAAGTACCTGTTGGATCGCCAGTTGAAAGAGCAAAACGAAATAGCCAGCATACGTTTCGTAAAAGTGCCTTACGCAACTATAAACGATGCTGAAGTAAAAGTGACGGACGAAGAGTTGACTGCATACATGAAGAAGCATGAACAGCAGTTCAGTATCCAGGAGCCTACCCGCAGTATGGAATATGTTTCGTTCGATGTTACACCATCAACAGACGATACTGCTCGTGCACTCGGCGCCCTTCAGCAGTTGAAATCAGATTTTACAACAACCGATGATGCCGAGAGCTTTGTGAACCGTAATTCTGAGGAACAATTCAAAGATGCTTTTGTGAATAAGTCATCGTTTATGTCTATGTATGCTGATTCAATATTGAGCCTGCCTGCGGGAGCGGTATATGGTCCGTACTTTGAGAACGGCAATTATAAGCTGACAAAAATTATCGATAAGAAACCAATGCCGGATTCTGTAAAATGCCGCCACATACTGGTAAAAACGGAAGATCAGAATCAGCCGCTGTTAGCAGACAGCGTGGCAAAACTGAAAATTGACAGCGCTATTGCTGCAACCGGCGGAGGTGCAACCTTCGCAGCGGCGGTAGACAAATATTCTGATGATCCGGGAAGTAAGGCGACGGGTGGAGAGTATACCTTCACATTGCAGCAGAAAGGCCAGCTTTCAAAAGAATTCGCGGATTTTATTTTCGACGGCAAACCCGGAGAAAAGAAGACGGTAAAAGTGGACAATGATGCGTACGCCGGGTATCATTATATAGAAATACTGGAACAAAAAGGAATTCAGACGTCAGCGAAACTGGCAACAATCAGCAAATCTCTGTATGCTGGCCAGGCAACAGAAAATGCGGCCTATGCGAAGGCAACAGAATTTGCCGGGAAAAATACCACGGCGAAAGCATTTGACGAGACAGTGAAGAAAGAAAACCTGGTATTGAAATCCGGTGAAAATGTGAAAGCAAACGATTTTATGATAGCAGGTTTTGGTTCAGGCCGCGAAGTGATCAGGTGGATGTACGATGCAGAAGTCGGCGATATATCGCCTGTGTTCCAGATAGACCATCGTTATGTTGTAGCCAAACTTACCGGAAAACAGGAATCGGGCTTGATGAAGCTTGATGGCAATACGCGACTCACGGTTGAGGCTGCTGTAAGGGCTCAGAAAAAAGCCGATATACTGATCAGCAGGTACAAGAGCCTCAATGGCCTGGATGCAATTGCTGGCGCGTCGAAGCAGCAGGTAATGCAGGCGGATTCCTTTAACCTGTCCAGCCCGTTTGTTGCTAACATAGGTTACGAACCAAAGGTCGTAGGGTATTCGTTCTTTGAAGGGTTCAAACAAAATACTGTTTCTCCCCCGATCAAGGGGCAGGAAGGTGTGATATACGCTTCCCTTATATTCAGAGGTTCCAAGCCGATGACGACAGATCCTAATATCATCGCACCTCAGCGCGGCATGATGGAGATGCAAAGCAAGAACACACTTTCAGGCGCTGTGCAGGAAGTATTGAGAAAGAATGCCAGAGTGAAGTACAATGCGCAGAACTTATAATCATTAAAAACTAATCACATATTGTTAAAAACAGTCCCGCCTGGCGGGACTGTTTTGTTTTAGCTAGATAACAGTTCGTAATTTTGCAGGGATAGTATGGAAACAATTGTAAACAAGGTAGCCGAAAGCGGCATCATCACGCTTGATCTTGCGGAATACGTGCCGCCGGAGGAGCAGGTGGCCGTATTTGACCTGAAGCCATTTCTGTTCAGGGAAATGATACTGCGAGAGAAGGACTATCGTGCTGCGCTGCAGGCGGTTGACTGGGCACAATACAAAGACAAATTTGTAGCTGTACATTGTTCTGTGGATGCGATCATACCTGTGTGGGCATATATGCTTGCTGCTTCTTACCTGCAACCCCATGCAACAGAGGTTTATTTCGGCACTGCAGAACAGCATAAACAATACATCATCCTTCAGCGCATTGAAACGATCGATATTGCCGAGTATGACGATAAACGCGTTGTAATAAAAGGGTGTGGAGAAACGCCGATTCCCGATGCGGCGTACCTGGCGATCACGAACCGGCTGCGCCCGGTAGTTAAATCGCTGATGTACGGTGAGCCCTGCTCAACCGTGCCCATCTATAAGAAACCGAAGGGATAATTAAACAACCAACAGGTTGTTGGCGATTTTTTCAGATAGCTGGAAGGCCTCGCCTTTTGTTGTCATAGCCATAACACTATTATCGTAAGGCATTTTTTCTGTCACTGTTATATGTGTGCCTATTTCCAGCCCGTATCTTTCCAGTTGCACAAGGAATGCCGTTGAGGTGTCTTTTACCGCGACGATCTTTAATTGTATATCGAGGTCGGCATCGAGCAGCCGGATGGCTGATGATACGGGCATATCGCCGTTCGGTTTCGGTATGGGATCTCCGTGCGGATCAAATTCCGGGTGGCCAAGGAATTCATCTAACCTGTCAACGAGTTTTTGTGAATGTATGTGTTCCAGCTGTTCAGCTACTTCATGCACCTCGTCCCAGGAGAAGTTGAGTTTTTTATGAAGGAACGTTTCCCAAAGGCGGTGTTTGCGTAGTATAGAAAGCGCATGACTGGTGCCGGATTCAGATAAGGTGACCTTTTTATATTTCTCATAATGGATGAGATTTTTTTCGGAGAGCTTCCGAAGCATATCCGTAACCGTTGCCGGCCTGGTTTGCATACGTTCAGAAATTTCGTTCACGGAAACCTCGCCGGGAGAATTGCGCTGCTGAATACTATATATAGCCTTTAAATAATTTTCTTCAGTGAAACTCAATGGAAGCATGGGCCGAAAATAAGAAAACCTGCGTTACCATGGTCAATGCACATGTCAGACGGCATCATAAAGTACTCTTAAAAGACCGCGACAGGCTTGCATTTTCTGGGATTTTTACTAGCTTCGTAAGGCTCCTTTTTAACGCTACTCAGATTATGCAGCAAGGCCGTACCGGAAGAGGATTAAGTGGCTTAAAAATTATCATGTCAGCATTTATCACGCTGGCATTTCTGCCTGCTTACTCTCAGGAAATTAAGAATATTGACATCCCCAGGAACCTTAAGGTCACAAAAGAATACAGTGACGGGAAAGGAAATATTATTCGCGAAGTTCAATACACACAGGGCTCGATGAGGATCACCGAAACTACCATCGTACCCAAATCACTTAGAACAGGCTACCGGGTAGCTATACGTCCTGATACCATCAATAAGGACTCGGTTTTAGTGTTTGTGGATAAGTCGAGATATTGTGTCCAGGTTTTTTATAAGAAACGGATGGTAAGGAATTACCGCGCTGTATTCGGCCCCAATCCCAAGCTTGATAAGCGTATGGAAGGTGACCGTTGCACCCCGGAAGGCTGGTTTAAGATCACGAATAAAAACCCGAATTCGAAATACACCAAGTTCATGCTGTTGAGCTATCCTACGGATTCTACCAGGATAAAATTCAACCGGCTTAAAGACCAGGGGCTCATTCCTAAAACAGCCCGCATAGGGGGAGATATCGGCATCCACGGCATCTGGAAAGGTGGCGACGATATGATAGAGATGGGCGTCAACTGGACCGATGGCTGCGTTGCTCTGAAAAACAGGGATATCGAAGAGCTCTATACCTTCGTTGGTGTAGGCACGCGCGTCTACATCAAGAAATAAAGAAACGGGCGTGGCAGGCAATAAATTTTTCGTACAGTTCCCTCCACCCTTTCCACTCCTTATCAGTACCCAAAGAGAAATTGTGAAATACAGTCACCAGCCGACTGTTCGTTTGCTGTAGTATATTGGCATACGAATCTAATTTTAAAAAAGCCTGCTCCGACGTCAAGCCTTCATCATAATGCGCCGTTGTATCCATAAAGCAGAATGGGTGAATCCTCAACGGTGCAGGACGCTCCAGTGAAAGATCATACCACAAAAATGAGCAACCGGTGCCTGCTCGAAACCCTGACTTACTGCCGTAACCCATGCTGTAGTCATCAGTGATGTTGTTCGCGAGCAGTGTATGATAAGTAGCGGGCAGGTGAAGCTTGATATAGTGCTGCCTGGAGATAGTTACCGGCGCATCGATAATTCTTTCCAACTCTCTTTTCTCTGACGTTAATTGCTCCGGTCTTTCGCCTGTGTAGTACGAAGGATGAATGCCAACGGTACCTTTTTCTGCAAGGCGTTGCGTCAGCGAACGCATCTGTAGGTTGGAGGGGGGAATGTTCTTATCAAAAGCAGTGGTACGTAAAGCTGCAAGAATAAAATAAACCGGCGAAATAGCATTTTGTTGGTGAATACGTTCTAAGGCCGAAAAGCTATCATAAGGATCATCCGTCTTACCCGATAGCACAGAGAACCTCGTACGCATATTTTTGGAATTGCCTTTAACCAGGTCCCGTACTGATGCGCCAATGGTTCGGGCAACGCCTTTGTATTTGTAAGACCAGGCAATATCAATATCGTAGGTTGGCAGGAATGAGAAAGGGTTTTCATTCAGCGAAACGCCTGCGTTAATCAATTCCCTTTTTATTATACCAATCCACTCATCCACGATCGGCCTGTCAAGCCAGTGGTATAACACACTTTCCTGTGGCGGATACCGGTTGTGCCGATCCGGGATGAATGGATAATATTCTTCGTACCTCGACAATAAAAAGAAAATTGCTGAAAACAGATCGAACGGAACGGAATGGGCGCTTTCCGATTTATGGAATAATGTAGGAACACCTTTCCACGCTCCGCTAATTATATCAACATGTTCAACACCGTTTTGCCAAAGCAATCCTGCATCGGGAATTGAGAGGCAATCAGGACGAGCGATTCCATAAGAAATGGCGAACGAATAACTACCGGGTTTCGCATCCTCCTGAACAAGCCTGTAATCAATTCCCAGACGCTCGCCAAACAACCAATCAAGGACATACACCAGCCTGGCGGAAGTATTCTGGGTGTATATCAGCAGCGGTGCCATGGGTTGCTATTGCTTGCTGCGTTCTTTCCAGAGCTGGTTGAATGATTTGCCGAACTGGAGCTGACCACGTGTGTCTACCCAGCTTTTCCTGAACAAGATGTTTACCACTTTATTTTTTACGCCTGCCCCAGCGGCATTCATCATGAAACGATTGAGCATAGCCATTTTCCACGTTTTCCACCCCAGCGATTCGTTCATATCGCTGAAGCCATCCTGCACAGCTATGTGGCGGTTTTCCAGCAACATCTCGTGAATGTTGATCTTTACCGGACAAACCTCAGTACAATTGCCGCAAAGGCTCGAGGCGTAGCTCAGGTGCTTGAAATCGCTGATGTCTTTAAGATGAGGGGATATAACCGACCCGATGGGTCCGCTATATGTAGTGCCGTAGGCATGGCCACCAATATTTTTATAAACCGGGCAGGCATTGAGGCAGGAACCGCAACGGATACAGTACATACTTTCACGTACTTCTTTGCGCAGCAAATTCGTGCGTCCGTTGTCCAGAAGTATTACGTACATCTCCTCCGGCCCGTCCGTTTCGCCAGGTTGTTTTCCGCCTGTGAAGATCGTGTTGTATACAGTAACATTTTGCCCGGTACCATATGTAGCCAGCAATGGCCAGAAAAGCGAAAGATCATTTATCGAAGGCAACATTTTCTCGATGCCTACAATGGCAATGTGTGTTCTGGGGAAGGCAGTCGATAGTCTTCCATTGCCTTCATTCTCACTAACGCAGACAGCGCCGGTATCTGCGATCAGAAAATTGCCTCCGGTGATACCTACCTCCGAAGACGTATATTTTTCGCGAAGATTCTTGCGTGCTATTTGTGTCAGTTCTGTCGGGCTGAGATGAGGCTCGACACCAAGCTTTTCATGAAACAACTTCGCAACATCCTCTTTGCTCTTATGCATCGCCGGTGTTACGATATGGTATGGTGCTTCGCCGTCCAGCTGTTGTATATATTCTCCAAGGTCTGTTTCTACAGAATCGATATTGTGTTTGGCGAGAAAGTCGTTCAGGTGTATCTCTTCGGTCACCATCGATTTCGACTTAACTACCTGTTTCGTATTTTTTTCTTTGCAAATAGCCAGTACGGCCTGTAGGGCATCCTCCGCAGTTTCGGCCCATATCACCTTTCCTCCGCGTGCCGTGAAATTGCTTTCGAATTGCTCCAGGTATTTGTCAAGATTTTCAATGGCTTTCCATTTCACGTT
>CAMPKG010000187.1 GCA_946887085.1 uncultured Sphingobacteriales bacterium | reverse complement strand
TGCCTTCCGTTATCTGGTAGGTCGTGCTTCCGTCAGATGCGGTTACAGTGAAAGATCCTGTCATCATATCATTGGCTACTCTTGTTACTTCAAGTTTGCCCGACTGGCCCTGTATATTCTTAGTGCCAGATGCGTCTTTCAGGTAATATTGAAAGCCTGCCTCGCCGCTGGCGGGGTTAGCCTTTATGGCATAAGTGCCGGTAGTCGATCCGTACACATCTATCTCGATGTTGGAACCCGTGGAATTGTCCTCCCAATAAATGCGGTTTCGTGGAGCGGTGCCCGAAATGACTTTCCACGTTGCATTCTTGCTAACATCGGTGCCATCCATTTTAAAGCAAAGGGTCATGCCGTTGCAGGCAGTGGCAGTGGGTGTTGTTGGATTTGACGGGGTAGTACTGTCTTTTTTGCATGCGCCGACAAATGCAAGCAACGTAATAATGATTGTGTACCGGATCAAGCTTTTCATAAGTGGTGTATTTTTTTTACAAAGCTATTTCTATGAACCGCGTGGCGAAATACACCACTTTGGGTAATTGATATCCGTGCTGGCACGGATTACCGGTGCTCCAGCTGCGATTTTAGTCGTGTAGACAGGACAGTGATACTGTCGATGGGAAGTGTTACGTAGAAGGTTGTTCCTCTGTTCTCCTCGCTGTCAAAGCGAATGGTGCCTCCATGGTCTTCGATGATCTGCCTGCAGATCGACAAACCAAGACCGAATGAGCGTTCGCCGGCGGTGCCAAGACGCTTTGCTTCAGTGAACATGTCGAAGACCTTATTCTTATACTTTTCGGGAATCCCGATCCCTGAGTCAGTGATCGATATCGTCAGGTCATGCTCGTTTCGCGCCGCCTTTACTTCAATGGCAGAGCCATTGTTGCTGAATTTAATGGCATTGATGACCAGGTTGTTGACTACGCGCCAGATTTTCTCTTTATTGACATAGAGCGATATTGGTGCTTCGGGCAACGATAATAGTATGCTTTGCTTCTTCTCATCAGCCTTGAATCGGAGCAGGCCAACGCAATTCGTCAGCAGTGCATTAATATCTACCCATTCCTTTTCCAGCGTTTCGTCGTTTTTTCGCGGTGCCGCGGCGTCGAGAATATCCTTTGTCAACGTCATGGCATTGGAGCATGCTTCGTTGATAAGCTCCAACAACTCTTTTTGCTCATCTGAATAATTGGAATGTTCACTCAACAGGAATTGCGTAAGCGCCACGATGGCCGAAATGGGATTGCGTATATCATGTGCGACAACGCGCAGTATGCGGTCTTTCTCTTTATTACTTTGTTCTAACTCGGCAAGAAGGTTTTCCAGTTCTCTATATTGTGCCTGTACGCGGTTATTCAACTCAGTTAGCTGTTTTACATTCTCTTTCGACTTTTTCCAGTTCACGTATATGAGCAAAAGGATTACAGTAGAGAGGAGGGCTACCGTAATACCCAGTATCAGCAGGTTTTCTTTGATCTCGTTATTTTTCCTCAACAGGCCAAGTTCATACTGCTTGTCCATATTTTCGAAACGTTCGTAGATATCGGTCTCGGTAAACTGGCGGGTTCTTTCGTTGACGGAATCGTTAGCACGTTTTAAATTCAGAAGATAGTTGAAAGCGATAGCCGGTTCTCCTTTTTTTTCGTGATACTGCCACATCAGGTCGTACCACCGGCGCGTCACGTTGTTGTCTTTTAGCGTATCTGATATTCTGCGGATATCGTCCAGCGTCCGCCCCGCCGCAGCAATATCGTTTCCGTCCAGGTACAGGCGGGCCAGTTTCAGTCGGGTGTACTGGGCATCAATGTTATCATGGAGGGGTTGTTCATTGATGCCGATGCTTTTCCGGAACAACGCCTCTGCAGTATCGTTTTTACCCTGATTGATATAGGCATCGCCCATGTTGCCGTAGACAACGGCTTTGGCTGTGCCATAGATGGCAGGATTGCGGTCCGGGTAATTTCTTTTTTCAGAGTCGATATATTCCAGCGCCCTGTTGAAATATATGAGCGCTGAGTCGTACTCGCCGGTGTGGTTATAACAAAGACCCACATTGTCAAGCAACTCCTGCCGGCGATAGAAATAGAGGAATATCCTGGGACATGCATCAGATTCATCGAATGCCTGGCGGAAATTTTCACCTGCTTCCCGGAATCTTTTCTGTTTGTACAATACCATCCCCAACCTGTAGCTATAATCGCTGAGGCCGCAGGAGTCGAGGTTGTTTCTTACGAGTGTTTTTGCCTTGTAGGTGTAATGATAGGCTTCCTCATATTGGCCTTTTGAAAAGAGGGCATCGCCTTTAGCATAATTGGCCTCAGCCAGCATTTTGCCATATCTGCGTTCGTCTTCCTGCGCCATCAGCATCATACTGTCGGCATACTGCATTGCAACGTCGGGTTTATTCAATCGCTTATTGTAAATGTTGAAACAAAATGCATAATAGTGATACCAGTCAACGGTGCCCGCATCACCTTCCTGTCTGTAAACTGAGTCAAGGTATTTCATGGCGCCGTATATATTGCCGGCGTCACCCATATCGGTTGCACGTAAGATGAATTTGCTGAATTTCGGAGAAGGGTCGATGTCGGTATAGCGGACCTCATCTTTACAGCCGGTAAAGACAAAAGTTACGATGAATAACAGGCTGAGTATGTGCTGGTACCTGGCAGGCAAACAGTTTGTTTTTACGGATGCGCTATAAAATAGTATTCGCTATTGGTGTTATACAGTTTTACAAATTCAGCTTCGGTGAGTGCCGGCTTACCGGCAAGCCATTTCTTCATCACTGATATTTTCAGTCCGCACTCTCCCAGCAAATGAAATAACTTATCGGGTGTTGAACCGTACATGTCAGACGCGCCAAGCCCGTGTTCGAAAATGATGACAGGCTTATACTTTTTAATCGTATTTTTTGCTCCCCGCAGCACCAGCATTTCGCCGCCCTCCACGTCTATCTTCATAAAGTGTGGCTGATAACCGGGAGGCAAAACGTCATCAAGTTTGTCGGTCTTCACTGTTATCGTCGTATCTTCTTCATTCGGCCTGTCATATTTTCTTTTGATAAGTCCGCTGTACGAAGGGTTAGACACTACATAGTTAAATGTAGAGCTGCCTTTCTCGTTGCTAAGCGCGATATCCGAAATATGACAATTCGGCCTGCCGCTATATTTTTCTCTCAGGTCATCATATAACGCGGGTATTGGTTCAAATGCATAGTGAACGCCATCGGGTGCGTACTTCAGCATAATGTCCAGAACTTCTCCTTTGTGCGCGCCAATGTCTATGCAATTGGTATCCGCTTTACATAACTTCCTGATTATCTTATTAGTCTGCTTATCGTACTGTTGATTCTTCGTAAATGCTATTGGTATTTTCTTGACAAGCTTTTTAATGGCCTTTTTCATAACACATCCACTCTTGCGAGGCGGCTAAGGTATTAATATTTTTCTTGTTTTTAAACTAACGCGGCCTTAACCGGGACGCGTAATTGTTTGGTTGCTCGTGTTGTAACTGGTTGATAATTAGTATTTTTTATGCTCTGCTGAGGCTTAGGCACAGTTGGTATTGTTTTGGTGTTAATTCTCCAAACAACGTAACCGCAATGAAATACAGGGTAGAATTTGACAATAAAGAGATCAGGTCGATACAACCGACGGAACAGGAGATCCCTTCCAATGATACCTTCCTGGAAGAGCGCACCGGGGAAACTATCTGGGCAATAATTGAAGCCAGGGATGATGCTGAGGCGCAGGAGAAGGCAAGACGTCTTGCCACCGAATTGCAGACGCGTACACCGAAGGATCGCCTTCCGCGCGACGGGAGCGGGCGATAAACGAATGATTGTGTTACAACCAGTTGACTATTGCTTAAACAAATATTGTTTTGATAGCCGCATGGTTGGTAAATTTGTTGCACGACCCCGGTATCTGTTCTATGATGGAAAATAAAAAACGCCCGTACAGCATTCTTATGCTCGAAGATGATGCTGACGACAGGCTGATCACTGAAAGTACTTTTTCTTCCAACGGTTTTAATGTTGAGCTCATCTTTTTGGTGAGCGGGAAGCAAGTGATGGAATACCTGTCGCAGTGTGGACAGGGAAGAACCTACCATTTCCCGGACCTGGTACTACTGGATAAAAACATACCCATGCACAGCGGGCTGGATGTGCTGAATGAAATAAAAAGCCATCCGGTGTCTAAGAAAATACCCGTGGTGATGGTTAGTGGTCCAGCTTTTCTGCAGGATGTGGACGAAGCATACAAACTTGGTGTGAACTCATTTATTCAAAAACCGGGCAGTGATAAGATGACGATTGAGAAAATTTCTTCCTTTGTCAAGTACTGGTTTGAAACCGTTGAGCTGCCGGAATTAATATAAGTAATAAGAGAGAAAAAGCCCCGCATATTTGCGGGGCTTTTTCTTTACTAAGATCAGCTGCTATTTCCTGGTACGCGAATCGGTTGTGTTGCCGGTGCGGTCTGGATTACTACTCGCTGAACCTGTACTGTTGCCGGTGGTACCGGTGCTGCCTGTAGAACCTGGTGTCGGGTTCCAGCTGGCGTTGGTGGTTCGTGGGTTGTCACTATAATTCTGTTGCCTTACCCGGATGCGGTTTTCTACATTCCGTACACCTGATATAGCTTCGGCGAGGTCTTCTGCACGGCGTTTGGCCATACGGTTGTCGACAGAGCCGCTCAGGATTACTTCACCCGTGGCCACTTCAATATCAACTTCCGATGCGTCCACAAACGAGTCATCACTAAGGCGGTCGTTGATATCTTCTTTTATCCTTTCATCGGAACGCTGGTAGCCGCGAGGCCCGCGTCCGCGATTGTCATTTTGCCTGTCCTGGTCACGACGGCGTTCTGCGTCATCATCGCCAAACCATGAAGAAACCTCATCGCGCGTACGGTCCCACCAACCTCTGTCGTTGTCGCGGCGGCCCATATTGCGATTCTCTGAGCTGTAGCGGCCGTAATTTCCATAATTGCCTCGGCCGCTCAATCTACGTCGGCGGTCTTCGTCCTCGTCGCGGAACCATGATGATGCTTCGTCAGTCGCGCGATCCCACCAGTTTCTGCCTTCGTAACGGTTGCCGGGATTGTATTCGCTCCTGTATCCGCTAGACATGCGGCTGCGTTCAGGATCATAACCTCTGCCATAAGAAGAATGAGCATCATAATGTGGGCTATTGAAGCCGTAGCCTTCGCTATACCTGCCGTACTCTCCCCGGTTATAATCGCTGCCATAACCTGAGCTTGCACCTCCTAAATTACCTTGTTGTGAGCCGAAGCGGCGGTTGTAGTCGCTTTCATTTGAGCCATATTGACTGCTATACGGGCTATGAGCAAATCCGCCACGGTCGTAATTACTAATGCCATAGCTGCTCTGGCTGAAGTTTCCTTGTCCATAACCACGGTTGTAGTCAGAGCCCCTGTACCCCTCGTTGTATCCACCTTCAAGTCCTTCGTTGTGGGATTGATTGCCATATTGCTGGCTGCCATAACCCTGGTTGCCATAACTGCTTTGACCCAGGTTTCCCTGGCTATAACCCTGGCGGCCATAGCTGCTTTGTCCGAAGTTGCCTTCGTTTCTGCCGTAGCTGCTACCGCTGCCATAGTTGTGGCTGCCCATGTTTTGATCGGCGTTTGAATCGCGCCCCGGGTTTGTCGATCCATAGTTGGTTCGTTGTTGACCAATTTCACGTTCGCGGTCGAAACGGTTTTGGTTGTCATCCCAATCAGGATTGGACGAGCGGCTGTTGTTGCCCCCTTGCAAAAGATCGTTCTCTGCCATAGCACTTGGATTTTTAAGAAAAGGAAATAATGATTCGCCCGAACCAGCAAAAAAATTATACCTCAGCTATATGGACGCTTAGAATGCAATTCTTGTAGAACGGCATACACAGGGGACCGGGATGAGCACAATGGTGGAAACAAAAAAAGCGGTGCCATCGGCACCGCTTTTTCAAATGATATCGATTTTTTAATTCACCTGGCATTTCGACATGTCACTACAAGGTTCTACCATGTATGAATAGTAGAGCTTATCGTTGCGGAACACCCATACATACCATTTAGTGTCCGTATTCAGTTGGTTAATGACATTTCCTTTTGCATCGGCTTTTGTATTTGCTGCGGCAACGTAGATGCTGGAATGATCGGACATTTCAGAATAAGTCTTCAGCATATTCATAATGCTGGCACTTTCATCCTTATAGTTCTCATATGCCAGGACAGGCCCGGCTAGCAGCATGTCTTCAGGGAATTTTTTTGCCGCCTTGTTAAACAGTCCTATATTGCTGAAATACACGTCGATCTTATCGTTGCGTACATTCTTGTTCAGTTGTACAGTGTAGGGGCATGTGCTGCTTCCGGCAATATCTATAGGGTTCTCGTTAATAATATTTATGCCCCGCCTGAGTTTTGCATCATCGCTCATATATAACACATACTCTTTGAGGTTGAAGTAAGCGTTGGCTATTGCCGCACTCACTACTTCATCGCCCCAGTTTTCCGTGGCAGCTTTATATATTGGTTGTACCAGGTGATATATCTGGTCCCTGTTGCCATCGATATTGTAGGCAACATCATTCAGGTCGGTCACTATCCGCGACAGCGTTTTCATTTTGGACTGAATAGCCGGATTGCCAGCCGTTTGTGAGCTATTGGCAAGGGTCATAAATTCTGAAACGAAATCGTTGTAACGCGATTGCGTAATATGCCCCGAGTCCGAAACAGCATATAAAGCCCTCATGCGCGCATTGAATTGTTTGCCGGGGCTTTGTATGTCATAACGTTTTTCGGTGCTCTTCGTGTTAAATCCCTCATCTGAATAAACCCTTGTGGACTGAGCCGATGCCGTTGCTGAAATG
>CAMPKG010000186.1 GCA_946887085.1 uncultured Sphingobacteriales bacterium | reverse complement strand
ATGTAGGCACAATCATCACCGCCATTTGAATCTTCCAGTCTACCTGCGCCAGGGAAAAAAACCAGGCAACGATACCGCCGATCACGATGCCGCCGGGAAACCAGATATGCCACTGGTTGATTTTCTTTGCCTTGTCATCAGCATACATACTGCTGACCATCGTATAGCTGGCCGATTCTATTAAACCGTTGCCGATGCCTACCAAAAGCGTGGACAGGAATAAAGGCCAGTAGCCTGCAGAAAAAATCGTCAGGATGATACCCGAGAGGTGGGCGATAAAAGCAAAAAGATACATTCGCCGAAGGCCCATGAAGTCACATAATGGCCCTCCAACGAACATAGCTATCGTAAAACCCCAAAACGCGGCGGAAGCGATCTCGCCGATTTCCTGGGGCGTCAGGCTAAAGTAATCTCCCAGCGTGCCCAATAGAGCCGCGCGCAGGGAAAACGTCATGGCAGTGACGACCAGCGCGAGCGAGCAGGCATTAAACAACCGTCTTTTATTGACTTCAATTTTCATAACAGTGCAATCGTTTGGCATAACAATATTATTTTTATTTGCCTGCCGGATTGTTCATTTCGTTTCAGTGAATAAAATTATACATGTGGCCACCGTCCGGTTGCCTTTAGATTGCGCAAAAGAGGAAGATTCGTAGTTGCATTTTTACCCGGCGAATAAATTTGCACACTAATAGTCACAGAGGAGAATGTCGGGACGCACGAAGAAGTAGATGCTAAAGCGTTCCTGCGTTATTGTTTTTTTTAGCTTGCCGGTTAGCAATTCCGGTTTGCCGGTAGGTAGCGGGCGAACATCCGAATTGCTTACGGAAAACGGTTGCGAAATACTGGCTGCTGGAAAAGCCGCATTCGTAGCCAATCTGGCTGATATTTTGTTTTGGATGGCCAAGTAATTGCGCCGCCGCTGCCTCCACCCTCAGATGATTCAAATATTGCATAGGGGTGCTGTTAGTCAATTGTCTGAAGTAATGAACGAACCGGGTAATGCCCAGGCCGCAATGATTAGCCATTGATTCAAGAGTCCATGGCTGATCGAAACTGTTGTTGAGATCTTTGATAAACAGTTCAGCCGTCCTAACGCTGTCGGTCAGCGATTCATTGAAGTGAAATGATCCCTGGCGAAACAGGTTAAGCATGTGCATGAGCAACTCATTTACATAGATGAGCGCCCACGATTCATTCACTACTGATCTGTCGTTTCGTATGAGTTGGGCAATTTTCAAAAAGCATCTTCTGATCTCGCCATTAGCCTTCCATACAGGCTGCTCATTTTGCCTGAGCATCTTTGAGAGTTCTTCAATATCTTTTTTGTTGAGCAGCACCCAGGATGGCCATTTCCATTCCTGGTGCGGATGCCGGACACCCACATCCAATATCAACCAGTGCAGTTTACCTACGCCTACATAGGGATTGCCCACTTTGTGCAGCTGCCAGGGTCTTGTTATAGTAAAATCATCGGAGGTGAGTATAAAGTCGTCCTCTTCCATGGAAAAAGACATGCTGCCTGTTTCAAGGAAGGTAATTTCTATGCCTTCGTTCCTGTGGTAATCGAGTCCCCACTCTTGTGGAAACTGCGCATCCCAGTACCCGATAGTATTGATGCCAGGCAATAACTTCAGATCAATAGGATAACCCGGATAGCTCAGTCGTGCCCATGCTTCAAGTTGTACTTTTCCAGCCTGCCAGGCCTTGACGAGAGGTTCACAAGTGTCGGAGTAGTAAGTTTTTCCCTGCTCACGGTAGGTGGCGTTTTTTTTATTCATGACATGCTTTATCCTTAAAAATACTCAATAAAACGGTACGCCTATTGGCAGCACGACTCATCTGCACAGCTCTGTGCCAAACGATCGTGCACCAAGCAGTTGCGATCTGCATTGATGAAGTTGATAAAGGAAAACAGCGATCCCCGGGGGTACGTGTCATGCTGGACCGCGATCTCGCCGAATGCCGAAGCGAAGCAAAAATATAAAGACATCGTTGGCAATCGCTACAACCAGCTCGCGCTGCATTGACCTGGCGGCAATTCACGTCGCGGTGGCACCAATTTATGGGAGACTCGCCAAAGGCGTATTCAGAAACGTAAGGTATTCCTGCAGGTATTCTTTCGGGGTCGTCCGCCATTCGGTAATACGCGTCACGTTTGTCTTTATGCAGTGATAAGAAAACTTATTCAGTATGTCCATCACCTTTCTGTTAGATGTAAGCTGCGTGGTGGGACCTGCAGTAAATGCGCCGCGAGTCCCGGTCTTTTCGCTTCTGGCGATTTCCAGCATGGCATAGTAAACAGGCAACCGCGCGGATCGCACACGATCGTAGATAACGGGCGTCTTCATCACTTTCTTCTCCGCATTGTCGAATATTTCGTTATAGCGCGCAATTAACGACTCGCTTAAAAAAGTTTCTTTATCCTCGACAGGCGAACCAAAAATAGACATCTTCACTCCCTTATTAGCTTGGTTGTTGTCATGAAGGAGGTTGATGTATTCTTTGATATCCGGTGCAGCGGCTCCATAATAACCGGTTAAAAATTCGTCCATTTCCCTTTGCATATCGATGTCCGGATTCCATTCTAATCTCGCAAGAAGGTAGGCACGGAGCTGCGCAAATTCGCCTCCTTTATCTCTGTTACCCTGTTCAAAAAGCGCTGACACCCTGTTGCTGTGCAGGAACTGCAGATTGGGTTGCAGTATCCTGAGATTCGGAAAGGGTGCGAGCAGATTGGAGAACCGTATCGTATAATCCCACACGAGTATATTGTCAGTGATCTTTCCCCACCCGACCAAATCTTCGCTAAACGCGGTGTCGGCTATTTCCATCGGATCGTTCCTGGAACTTTCAATGCTGCACAACATGATATTTACATTCTTGCGCGGCACGATTCCCTTCGGTGGCACCCGCGTATATTGATAGGCGAGGGTTGAAATGATTTTATCGGGAAACCTGTCAGCGACTTTATTCACAAAACTCAGCAATGACCCCATGCCCAGCGCCGGATATTTCTCGCCACCATGCGTGGACAGCATTTTTTCTTCGGGCTTAAACGCAGCAAATGCTGCATCGAGCTTTGCGCACGCATCGCAGCGGCAATAGTTAACGTTATCATTCTGACTCACGGACCAATAGAGCGCATCGGGCTTTTTGTCCATCGCCGCCCTCAGATTTTGGCAAACGATCTCGAGCACCTCGGGGTTGCTGAGGCACAATTGCGCTTCAGGCTGCACGCTGCTGCCGTCCCAGGAAGGCACGAGGCCGGTGTGGCGCTTGCCGTCATAAAAGCTGAAATACTCCGGGTGGGCGGCGCCGTACTCCGCCGGGTCAAGCAGTGTGTGGAAGGTGTGCACAAACAAACCCCACTGACTTTTTTCGCCGTTTTTGTCGCTGACGGAACTGAGCTTGTGCCAGTCCATATATTCCGGGTCCGTAGCTTCGTTATAATATACTTCGCGGAACGAGAAAGCAGGCAGCTGCGTGTCGTCTATCGGTTGGAGCGTAATCTTTTTTCTCTTGGGCACGTACGTTTCATCCGCTGCAAATTTGCGGCATCCGAGGTATTGGTCGAGAAAAGTATACACCCCGTACAACACGCCTTTTTTATTTCCACCGGTAATGATCAGCTTTTTATCGACGGTACGAATCAGCAGCCCATCTTGCTTAAAGGATTCGTACGGAATATTTTTCGTCTGCGGCCTGTTCACCTTACCGATTAATATTTCTGCGGGTTTCTCCTGCTCGTTATCAAAGGACGTTGGCAGGGTCACCCCGGTAATCCTATGCAGATAATCCTGCAAGGTTTTAGCAGCCTGCACTTCAATGGCGGTCGGCTTTTCCGGCATCACGATGGAGTAAGTCGTTTTTCCCTTGTTGACGAGTGTAATTTCCTGGGCGCGTGCCGCAACACCTAAAAGTGCTGCTATAAAGACATAAAATAATTTTCGCATTGAAGTTGATTTGACAAGCAAAACAACAAAATAAACTATTTTCAAAAGAGTAACAAAAGAAATGGAACCTTGGGGCCCGCCGCTTAAAAACATCCCGCACCAACATGGTATTCTCAATCGGCCGGTTGGTCTTCGCGTTTTTATACACGCGCAACACACGGGTAGTTCCGAACAACCGCGTACTCGGCTGTCGAATTCATAGCTTGTGAGAAAAAGAGATTCGGTGACTTGCCGGTTGGTACAAAAAGCAGATACCGTACCCATCTTTGCATTTCAGCGCAACATGCCACGCTCTTACAGGCAACTCGACCTTTATTGACAGTCGTAAACGATTTTAGGGATACCATTAAAATTGAAAAAAACATCATTCGAGGGTGACAGCGACAAGGGCAACCCTTTGGAATTGTACTTCGGCTGAACAGAAGGGTTATTCATACTGTAATTGCGGTGGATGAACTGAAAGACGGGATTCTGACGCAACGGGTTAATCTTATAATCATAGCTCGACGACTTCCACCCATTCACACCAAGATTGCCGCGGTTGTCGTAAGTGTAGGTAGGGCGGCGGGTTCTATCCAGCGGCAAGCCATCATTTCTTGTATTTACGATAGTTTCTTTAACAACTCTTCCTTTCCAGTCATACGCTATGGTCGATACGTATATCGTAGTATCCTTCAAATCGGAGCCAGGGTATATTGCTGAATCAATTACAATTTGTCCTGCTGCATTGTGCCTGTAATAATGGCGCGCAGTGATGCCATATGCATACTCAGTATGCGCTATTAAACGATTTTGAGCGTCATAGAAAAAATAATACTCCCATGGCCCCTTGGGGAAAAAGAGTACGCTATACGGGTTGCCCGCTTTATTGTAAGAAAATAGCCCCATGTAGTTGCCTTCCTCGCCGATAGGCTTCTCATAGATGCGACGAATCTTACACTTGCTGAGATCGGGAACGGTGGCATCACTGGCGATGGCTGCGGATAATGAGTCTGATGATGTAACATCTCCTTTGGAGCAGCCGGCAAACAAAAGGATACCAATCGAAGCATACACTGCGACCTTGAATGAAATTTTCATTTAATAAGTTTAATGTTTAGCGTTAAAAATTTTCAAGGAGTATGTGGAAGTGCAGCTTTACATAAACGGATAAGGTAAAATAGTTAATACGGGATGTCGGGTTTTTCGTGCAGGGATGGAAATGAAGAAGAAGAAAGATAGAGAATTTTTTCGATTTCTGACATCAAAATTAGCGTCTCGATTCGCTCTTATTTTTCCCGATGCTCGCGTTCTCTATTCACCTACCTATGGTAGTTCACTCTCTCGTAAAGACCGGCCGCAGGGGTTTTGTTGACGATGGTCAAGCATTATTCTTGTCAATTTTTAGTACCTTTTATACACCATTATTTTCTTGTACCGGTAATTGTTTCCTTCCTGCACTTATAAAAATTTCTTATGCATACGCTTCACACTTTTTTTGCACTAGTTGTATTGGCGTGCTTTCTTAACGCATGTGGCAATGATACTTCAACCGCGAACACAAACAACGGAGACACTACTTCTGTTATACAGAAGGATGAGCCGGATTCTTCGTCACAGGCATATAATCCAAAGCTGGACGGTATGCTGGTCTCTCCGGAGTTGACGAGAAAACTGGGAGATACGCTGGGAATCAAAATGTATGAAGTAACCGTTAAGCCAGGTGACACTATACCTCTTCATTCGCATCCCGATCATGCATTTTATGTGGTCGAGGGAGGAAAGGCTGCCATATATTTTGATGGAACGAACAGACAGGAATGGGACCTTAAGCCAGGTATGGGTTTCGTGAACCCTCCTGTTACAGATGCGGCAAAAAATATTGGGAAAACGACTATCAAGTTTCTCACTGTAGACATTTATCGTCCACGCAACCGGTAAAAAGGAGGAACGAAAAATCAACGGATAAGCATTACCTCCTCCTGGCATATTCTTTTGACCGCCGACGTCATTCCTAAGCGTAATAGGCTATAAACGTTATTGCCAATGTTGAATTTCAATAATATTCCCGTCAATATCTTTTGCATACACAAATGTCAGTTGTCCGGCGTTCGCAATCGCTGTTTCGATAACATCGCCAACTTGTGTTCCGCCATATGCCAAAAGCCGTGTCAAAACCTCGTGCACGTCGTCCACTTTGAACGCAATGTGTCCAAAGCCTTTTCTGTTGACTAAGGTTTCAGCATTTTCAGCGATGGTGTCGTACTGAAAAATCTCAAGCGTGGGCAAATGATCTTCATAGCCGGGTAACGTCAAGTGGATACCTGTTAAGTGAGCATTTTGGAGATTGGTTGCTTTATCCAGCCATGCGCCGCTTAAATCTCTTTCAGGAAAAATAGGTTTACAGCCAAAAACCTGGATATAAAACTCAGCAAGTTGACGCCAGTCGTGGGTGATGATGTTGGTATGAGCAAATTTTATCATTATGATGGAAATTGTCCACGTTAACCACGTGTGATGGCGCGCAGGATCAGCGAACGCGCCTGCCTGCCTTCCGGCGTTGGCAACACGGGATAATTGTGGGGCTGACCCTTCCTCAGATGAAGGGTAACCTGAAGACCTGCGGCGCGGGCTTTGGCAGCAAGAGCAACACTGTCGGGATAAAGAAGATCGAAGGTACCCGAAAATATTGTCATTGGTGCGAGCCGGTGCATATCGCCATTGAGCGGACTGACATAGGGATGCGCGACATCCAGATCCCCGGCGTACAGTCGTGCCGTTTCAACGATGCCAGCAATAGCCTGCACCGGGTCGTCAGCAGCGATCAGTAGCTGCTCCGGCCGGTTGATCAACGCGTTTATTCCGGGTGAAATTAGCACCAGCCCGCCGGGTTGCCCATAACCGCAATCCCTTAACCATTGTGCAGCGGCCAGTGCGAGACCTGCTCCCG
>CAMPKG010000185.1 GCA_946887085.1 uncultured Sphingobacteriales bacterium | reverse complement strand
TCGCAACCCGCTATTGCTTCCTCTCCTAAATATACTCGGCCCTGTACTACATGCACATTAGCAATATGATGCAGGAACGAAACCTCAGTAGTGATCGTATCGCCTACGGAAGGCAGCTTATCTATTTTCAAATTTTTCAACGCGCCTATATAGCCTACCGATACTTTTTCACCATTCTCCGTACCGCGATAACCCGCACCTGCAGCCACTGTCTGTGCCATGTTCTCTACAAGCCCTGCTTCTGTGAACTTCCCGTTGTCCACAAACAAATGCCCTTTGCGTACAGTAAAACTCGTCTTCGATAAATGCTCCTCTGCGGTAATGATCTCGTCTATCATCACAAATGGTGCGCGTTGGGGTATATATTGGGTTACGTCAGTCATGTTTCCAAAAATCAAAATAATTGAACCACTGCTCCGGGTATTTCTTCACCATCTCTTCCAATATCGCTACATAGTCATCCAGCATCCTTTCCATTCCTTCTGTACCCCGGCCTTCATAAGTTTTAGAGGGCCACGAGTAATAACGATAGCGAAAATTACCTTCTTTAAAACCAAAAACAAAACAAACAGGCGCACGCAGCTTTGAGGCCAGTATGAAAGGTCCTGCGGGAAACAACGCTTTCTCGCCGAGAAACTTGTGTTCCATCGTACGATTGCCGGGGCGGAACCTGTCTGCATGCAGGCATATCAACTCATTGCGTTTCAATGCCGCAGACATTTCGTAGATGTGCGAAAGATCTTCTTTGATGTAGATAACATTGAAAGAGCGCTTGTTATCGTATTGTTCCATCATTGCCTTCAGTTGTTCCCCTTCGCCGTCATACATCACGATGTTGACAACAGCGTTCATGTTCTTCATGAGATGACCGGCAACTTCCCAATTACCCAGGTGAGCGCTGATAACCAGTCCACCGTTGCCGCCTTCCAGCATCTGGGAGATACGCGAAGTACCTTCCAGGTTGATATGGGTGAATGAGTTCTCCATGCCAGACAAAACAGCGATCTTGTCTATAATGGTTTGACCGAAGACAATGAGATTTTTGCGGATAAGTTTATTGGCCTGCTTATGCGAGAAACCCATTCGCGTTTCGTACAGGTAACGCAAAGGCCTTATGGCTTTGGGAACAAAAAGCCTGTAATAGGGAGTGACGAAATGCAGCAGTGCATAAGCGGGCTTTAAACCTCCCCACTGCAGCAGTTTGATGAAAATGCTATAACCTAATGAATTACCTCTGGAACGCCCTTCCCAGGAAGGCATATCAGGCAGTTTGTGCCTGCAGGCGGTTAGAGACGTAATTGTAAAAGTCCTGTATGGTGTGCATCTGCTGGAAATCTTCAGGTTTCACTTTGAAACCGAAGTTCTGCTCGATGGCAACTACTAGGTCAATGTAATCAAGGCTATCCAGGTCTAAGGTAGCCTTAAGATCAGCCTCCGGCGTTATTGCCTGCTCATCCACCTCAAAATCTTCAACCATAAAGGCTTTGATTTTGTCAATAATCTCTTGCTGATTCATACTTTGTAAACTTTACTTTCTGTCCATCGCAGATATATCAAATACCAAAATTTGAATATCTATAAGGAACGGATTGCAAAGGTAAAAAAAATGAATTTCATAGGAAAATAAATATGGAATTACCTACCTCTGAACTACGAAGCTCAGCAATAGACATCCGTTCGATTCCTGTTTCTTAGAAATGCACGTCGATAATGCTGTTCAGGGGAATGTTCGTTCCACCTTTCAGCTGCAGGTAGTTATCGGTTACCGACCACACGGTGGTGCTCACGCTGCGCGGGCCCTGGGTTGTTTCGAAAGTGATGCTAGTTTTGCCTTTGAATTCGTTGCCAAGTCTTGCGGCGTAGGCTAGCTCTTTTGACCACTGTATGCTATTGTCAACAAAGGCGGGCACTATTTTGTATTGAGGGATCTCTTCCTTCGCAATTAGGGTTGCCATTATCACTATCACTTTTTGGTTAATATAAATATACAACTTTTGGAAATAAACAAACCCCTAAATGGAAAATTTAGGGGCTTGCTAACTTATTTAAAATTAAAGGGGAAGCTCAGCATTAGACTGAGATTTCGCCCGGCACCGAACACCCCGTTCCGGCCGGTCAAATTGTTTCCGGGGGCATATTTCAACCGGCTTAGGTGGCTTTGGTAGGCGATATCCGCCAGGTTTTGACCAGACAGAGTTACCGAGCAAATGGTGGCCTGCCTGCGGTTAGTGATATCCAGCCCCAGCCCTGCGTTGAGCAGCGTATAACCACCCGTGCGGGTTTCGGTGCTGTAGGCGCTGAAAACATTGTCCTGCGTAAGGTTTACGTCCAGTCCCACTTTGGCATAGGCATTCCGTGCCCATTTGCCCAGCGATTGTTTTTGCGCCCTTAACTCTACTATCCAACGAGGCGCGGGAATTGCCGGTAGATTACGGGTGCTGTCAGAACCCGAAAAATTAATACCTCTTACAAAGGACAGCGTATTATCCAGGTGCAGCCAGTCGAAAGGGTGCGGGTGAACGTCTACGTACAGCTCCCCACCATACAATGCAGCATTCGCCTGGTCGAACACAAAAGCAGGATAGCCTTCTTCATTGGGCTCGATGGGGATAGAATCCGTTCCGCCTGTAGACAGCAGCTTGCGGATGTAGATGAAATTGCGGATGTAATTATAGAATACCGCTGCATTGACCAGCACGTGATCAGAGTTCCAGATCATCCCAAGATCAGCCTGAATAGAACTCTCCGGCGCAAGGCTTGCATTGCCGTATTCATAGCGTATAGTTCCTTCGTGTACGCCATTGGCCGAGAGTTCAGCAATGTTCGGTGCACGAAAGCCGGATGCAACATTCAGCTTCAATGTCATTTGCCTGTTTACCGAATAACTGGCACCGATGCTGCCCACCAGGTTAGAAAAACTGCGATCGAAAGCGGTGAATTGCTGATGCCCGCCCGCTTCAAGCTCGTTTACTCTTGCGTCTGTCGAGTCGAGGAATAGATTTTCGGAACTGATATTCCTATAGTTGAAACGTAAACCTCCTGATACCGACCAGGCTTTCCAATCTTTTTTGGCGATACCAAATACACCAGCATCGAAAAGTTCATAATCCGGCACGAGGAATTCAACACCCTCATTCCTGTTCTGTTGTTTCATACCATTGATACCTGTCGTCATCTGCCAGCCATTGATCAGCGGAAGATAATAGCGCACATCATAGGTAGAGCTTCGCAATAGAAAATGCAGGCCCGGTATCTCAGGGTCTAACACATCTTCGAGTTCTTTGCGGGTATTTTGCTGATATCCGAGCGTTAACCCAATACGGCCGCCATTATTCATGAACAGGTTATTCGTCCAAACCAACTTGTTGTGGCTGATAAGCTGCGATGGGGTCTGCATATCGTAAGACCGTCCATCTTCATCTGTAGCTATTCCCTCTCCTTCCTCACCGTTATCATCAATCAATTTCAGGAAGCGGCCAGTCGCACTATCACGATCACCTTCTACTATTCCCAGGGTTTGATTGAAAGAAGTGAACGACAATCTTGAATACCCCCATTTTTTTGCGACACCGGCCGCAGCTCCAAAATTGCGATTGCTGAAGCGTGAATTGTGCACATAGCCATCATATGCGTTCTTATAATCGTGTGCGTACTTGCCTGTACCAAAAGCACTCCAGTTGAAGCCTTTGACATTCCCGGCTGTCTGCGCATGCAGTGCAGCCAGGCCGTTATTGGTTTGATAGTTTGCGGTAACGTTCCCGGTTACCGAACCTAGTGGCGGAACATCATCCGAAATGATATTGATAACACCTGCCAGTGCATCTGACCCATAAGATAGTGAAGCAGGGCCCTTCAATATTTCTACCCGACTTACATGATAATCGTCTATCTCGATGCCATGTTCATCACCCCACTGCTGGCCTTCCTGCCGGATGCCGTCGTTCATCGTGATGATGCGGTTATAACCCAACCCACGAATGATGGGTTTTGAAATAGCAGGCCCCGTGCTTAACTGATTGATGCCGGGTTGTTTTGCCAGCGCGTCCACAATGTTGGTCGATGCATTCTCGCGCAGTTCTTTTACGCGTATGCTCTGCACCGGCGAAACGCTTCTTCTTTCTTCCGTAGCAGCACTGGTACCGGTAACTATTATTTCATTTTTCTCAATGAGGCTGGTGCTGAGTTTGAAATGATGTTCGGCCTCTTCGTTGACAGACACGTATGCGGTGGCAGTGCCATAACCAAGCAGGCGCACTTCTACGAGGTATCGCCCTCTTGCAAGATTTTCCATCCGGTAATAGCCGAAAGAATCTGTCACTGTTCCGATCCTCAGGTCGGGGACGGAAACGACCGCCCCGTATATCGCTTCGCCTTTATCATCAGTAACGCGCCCCTTTAATGATTGTGCGGAAGCCGGCACCGCTAATAGGCATGTGCCAATGAATACAGCTATATACATAGCTGCGTATTTCTTAAGAAACATCGCTTGTGTTTAAATGAATGAACTACAAGGCTGCATTGCAGCCTTCATTACAAATAAGATCAGTTAAACCGAAGCAGGAGGACCGCGAAGGAAATGAACAGGCTCAGCTCTTGCAAAAAGCTGGCAGGAGAATGGTTCGTTGTGTATAATGTGCTCCACAGGCGCTTTACGAAACACCGGGATGTACACATCATTGATGAAAGACGCTAACGAGAACTGAAGGAAATCACAGTGATGGTGCTCCGGTTCTATGACCAGCCCATCTACGTGGTGAGCAGTACAATGAGTGTCCTCGTGATCGGCAAAAAGGTGAATGAACTCTTTGGGCGCGCCTCCAAAAACCAGCAGCACCGCCAGCCATACCGAAAGGACAATATTTAGGATACGCTTCAACACGTTATCTTCGCAGGGCACAAAGATAGTTAAACAGGACCTTCAAAAGATGATGAAATTTTATTCCTCGATAGTTTTAGCCCTTTGTCTTTTCTTAACCACATCTTCCAATGCCCAGCGCATCAGCGATGTGAACACCATTGGTTGGTACAACGCCTTTGGTACGATACACGTTAATCCAAAAACTTCGATATGGCTGGAGTACCAATGGCGCCGGGAGAATTTTGTTACAGACTGGCAACAATCGCTTGCACGGGTTGGTGTACAGCGGCATTTTAAAAATGGATTGGCCGCCTTGCTTGGTTATGGCTATATCATTACCTATCCCTATGGCGACTATCCCGCGGGGTCTTATCATATACCTGAGCACCGTATCTGGCAGCAACTGACATGGAACGATAATATAGGACGCGTAGGCCTGAACCACCGTATGCGCCTGGAGCAGCGATGGATAGGCCGTATAGACCAGGCAGCTGCAACGCGTGATGTGAGCGACTACACATACATGAATCGTTTCCGTTATCAACTACGCGGCACACTTCCACTAAGGAGAAAGACCATTATTGACAAAACCTGGTACGTGGCTGCCTTCGATGAGATATTCATCGGCTTCGGCAAGAATGTAAACCAGAATATTTTCGATCAGAACCGCATCGGCGCTTTGCTGGGGTACCAGCTTAACAAAAGCTTTCGTCTAGAAGGAGGATATTTTAACCAAACCGTACAACAAGGCGGATTGGTTACGGGGCGTGAAGTATTCCAATACAACCACGGACTGATAGTAAACCTGTACTATACCAGGAAATAATTACATCCGCTCGATAATACCGGCTATCCCCTGCCCGCCGCCTACGCAGGCTGTGACCATGCCGTATTTTTTGCTCCGACGTTTCAGGTCGTGAAGGATTTGTATAGTAAGCTTCGCGCCGCTGCACCCGAGCGGGTGCCCTAAAGCGATAGCACCGCCGTTGATATTTACTTTTTCGGGATCGAGGCCCAGCTCGCGAATTACCGCGAGCGATTGAGAGGCGAATGCTTCGTTGAGCTCCACAAGGTCTATCTGGTCGAGGTTCATATCTGCCTGCTTCAATACTTTTGGCACAGCTGCAACAGGGCCGATACCCATGATACGTGGATCAACACCCGCATTAGCGCAATTCACCAGCCTGCCCCAGGGCTGCAGACCAAGCTGGTTCATCAGCTTTTCGCTCATCACAACAACAAAGGCCGCTCCGTCAGATGTCTGAGAGGAGTTGCCTGCCGTTACCGAACCGCCCTGTGCAAAGACAGCAGGCAATTTTGCTAAAGCTTCTTTCGATGTATCAGTACGCGGCCCTTCATCAGTATCTACCACAAACTCGCGTTCAGCGCGTTTGTTCTTTTCATTGACATAAACTTCTTTCACCGTGATGGGCAGTATGCCATCTTTGAAGAAACCGCTGGATATGGCATTCAGCGCACGTTGATGCGAACGATAAGCGAATTCATCCTGCTGCTCGCGGGACACTTTGAAATCATTTGCGACCTGCTCCGCGGTGAGGCCCATGCTCAGATAATAGTCGGCGTTGTCTTTGGCTATGTCATAGTTCGGCATGGTACGCCAGCCTGCAGTAGGCACGAGGCTCATGCTTTCTGTACCGCCGGCAACGATGCAATCGGCATAACCGCATTGTATCTTCGCTGTGGCCATCGCGATAGTCTCCAGGCCCGATGCACAATAACGATTGACTGTTACCCCCGGCGCCCATTCGCCGATAGCACGGTTGGCGATGATGCGGCCCACCTGCAAGCCCTGTTCAGCTTCCGGAACGGCATTACCCACAATAACATCATCCACCAATCGTGCATCCAGCTGAGGTACGCTTGCCATAAGCCCTTTGATGACGTCTATCGCCAGGTCATCGGGGCGATAGAAACGAAAGCCCCCGCGTTTTGATTTTGCCACTGCCGTGCGATATCCCGCTGTAATTTAAGCTTCCTGCATTTTGCCGATTTTATCCTAAACTAAAG
>CAMPKG010000184.1 GCA_946887085.1 uncultured Sphingobacteriales bacterium | reverse complement strand
ATAAAATACTTAAACGCCAAATATTATATTGAAACATAACAACAAAAAAACTCAATTTAATGATAATATTAAATAACTGTTAACGTACTCGCTGCCCGCTGCATTTTTTGTACCTTCGCTGCACCAAAACACCAAACATATTTTTACTTAACAATCCAGGGTGTTTATAAGCGTACGACGCTTTCTTTTCGGCTAAGTGCCTGATTACGGATCACGGTCAAGTAGATATCTGCCGTGGATATTATATAATCTCCGCTTTTGCGGGCAAATAAAAAAATGAAGAACCGGCTGGACCAGGTTTATTGGAACAATACGCTCGGCGAATGGCTTACCGCACTTGCTATACTGGCCTTGTGCCTGGTAGCTATAAGAATATTCAAAAGCATTGTCATCAGTTCCATCAAACGCTTCTCGCTACGCACCAAAACAACCTGGGATGATTTCCTGATACGTGAAGTGGAACGCTCGCTGGTGCCTGCAGCTTACGTCGTTGCCGCGTATATGGCGGTCACTTCGCTTCAATTGCCTGTACGCGCAGAAAAAATATTGCATGTAGCGATGACAGTGGTAGCAACTTTTTTCGTTCTGCGCATCATTTCCGCGATCGTAACAGAATTCATACAATCATTCATCAAGCAACGCGAAAACGGGCAGACAAAAGAAAAGCAGGCCCGTGGACTGGTCATCGTCATCAATGTAGGCATTTGGCTGCTGGGCATTGTTTTTCTCGTCGATAACTTTGGCTATGATGTGACGGCGTTGGTTGCGGGCCTCGGCATCGGCGGTATCGCTATCGCGCTTGCGGCACAAACCATTCTTGGCGACCTGTTCAGTTATTTCGTCATCTTTTTCGACAGGCCTTTTGAAGTAGGCGATTTTATCATTGTGGACGATAAGATGGGCGAGGTGGAATATGTTGGTGTAAAAACAACAAGGTTGAAAACACTAGGTGGCGAACAACTAGTTTGCTCCAATACCGATCTTACCAACAGCAGGGTGCATAATTACAAGCGGATGCAAAAGCGCCGGGTGTTGTTCAAACTTGGTGTGGTTTACCAAACCACGCATGCCGCGTTGAAAGAGATACCTGCAATGGTAAGAGAGATCATTGAGTCGAAACCGGAGGTAACATTTGACCGAGGACATTTTTCCGGCTTCGGCGCATCGAGCCTTGATTTCGAATTCGTATATTACGTAACAGGCGCGGATTATAATTTTTACATGGATCGCCAGCAATCGATATATCTTGATATTGTGGAAGCATTCGAACAACGCAAAATAGAATTCGCCTACCCCACACAAACCTTATTTGTTCAACCAAACCCGGCACCTGCCGGTACTGCAAACAATTAGCTTATGGAGAAAAGACTTTTTATCGTATCCAATCGCCTTCCGGTAAATATAGATTCAGAAGACCAGGTACAGCTGTCCTCAGGCGGACTGGTTTCGGCCGTAAGCAGTTATTTGAACGAACGTGATAATAAGCTTGCCGATATCTCAGAAAAGATATGGGTAGGTGTGCCCGGTTGCAGTGCCGGTACCTGGGCAAAAGTAGCGGACAAAATAGAGGCTACTGATTATACCTATCAACCTGTATTTATCGGCAAAAAAGTGTACGATGGCTACTATAACGGCTTGTCGAATTCAACGATCTGGCCACTGTTCCATTACTTTCCTTCTTATGCCGAATACAACAACAACCAATTCGAAGCCTATATGCAGGCCAACAGGGAGTTTGCCAGCGTATTGGCAACACACCTGCATCCTAACGATGTGGTATGGATACACGATTATCACCTTCTACCCCTGGCAGGTATGCTGCGCCAGGAATTCCCGTCTGTTACCATAGGCTTTTTCCTGCATATCCCCTTTCCATCGCATGAGATTTTCAGGATCATGCCGAAAAAATGGCAAAAGGAGATCATGTATGGCGTGCTTGGCGCAGACCTGATCGGGTTTCACACGATAGACTACGCCAGCCAGTTCTTAAAATCTGCACAAATGATACTCGGACTGGACAACGACATGCATACCTTGCGCCACAACAACAGGCTCGTGAAAGTGGACATCTTTCCCATCAGTATCGACTTCGATAAATTTCATGATGCCTATGGGCTGCCCGAGGTGGAACAGCGGCGTAAAGTGCTGAAAAAACAATTCAACAACCGTAAGATCATTTTTTCCGTTGATCGCCTCGACTATACCAAAGGCGTATCCAGCCGCCTGCAGGCTTACGAGCATTTCCTGACAGAATACCCTGAGTTCCGTGAAAAAGTTGTTTTCGTCATGGTAGTAGTGCCCTCGCGCGATACGATATCGAAGTATGCCCAAAGAAAGAAGATGATCGATGAATATATCGGGGATCTCAACAGCAGGATAGGAAATATTAACTGGCAACCCGTTATCTACCAATATAACCACCTCGAGTTTGCCGAATTGATGGCGCTGTACACGTGCTGTGACCTGGCATTGATCACACCATTACGCGACGGCATGAACCTCGTAGCTAAGGAATTTGTAGCCAGCAGGAAGGATGAACGCGGAGTGCTCGTGCTCAGCGAAATGGCAGGGGCAGTGCGCGAGCTAACGGATGCATTGTCGATAAACCCCAATGACACGGAAGAGATCGCGTCAAAGATCAGGCAAGGCCTTGATATGCCGGCTGAAGACCAGGCAAGACGCATGAAAAACATGCAACAGCGCATAAAGCAATATGATGTAAAAGCATGGGCTGCCGATTTCTTCGAACAGCTATTTGCAATTAAGTCGCGCCAGAATGAATTCGAGATCAAATTTCTTGATGCCAGGGCGAAAGCACAGGTGGTGGATAACTATCATGCTGCGTCCAAAAGGTTGCTGCTGCTTGACTATGATGGCACACTGACACAACTCACGACACACCCTTCATACGCACAGCCTAACAGCAACCTGCTCGACCTCTTAAGAGCTATCTCATCTAATGCCCGCAACGATGTTTACATAATCAGCGGCCGCGACCGGAACACTCTTGACAACTGGCTTGGACATCTGCCGGTCAATATTATTTCCGAACACGGCGCCAACTTTAAGATAAGTGGCGGTGAATGGCAACCTGAGCCCTCGATAAGCAACGAATGGCTGGAGCCTATCAATGGCGTTATGAACAACTATGCGCGGCGTTGCGCCGGCTCCTTCGTTGAGGATAAAGAATATTCGGTAGCGTGGCATTATCGCAATGCTGACGAAGAACAGGGCACGGTGCGCGCCACCGAATTATACAACGAGCTTTTAGACTATACCAATAGCATGAATATACAGGTGATGCGTGGCCATAAAGTAATTGAAGTACGCAATAAAGGTATCAACAAAGGCGCCGCTGTAAAGAAGATACTCAAAGCGCAACAATATGATTTTGTGCTGGCATGTGGCGATGATGTTACCGACGAAGATATGTTCCTGTTACTGGCGCAGAAAGAAAACGCATTTACGATCAAGGTAGGTTCAAGCGCGTCTTATGCAAAATTCAACCTGCACACACCACAGATGGTGCTGTCGATGCTGGCGACATTGCATAACATGACAGCCAATGCAAGGCAGCTGGAAACTTTGTCATAGCCCGGCTTTCGTCCACCTGATCTTTACGGCGGAGAGTTTATCCAGCTCCAGGCGTATATCATGTAATACCTCAAATCCATGCTTTATATAAAACGATAATGGCGATCGATAAGTATCGCCATTTTGTTTAAGATCATTGTCGTGGTCGGCTACCCAGCCGTTCAGTATGCCGTTATTATGCTTCAAAATGTCAAGCAACCTGCCGCCTACACCTTTGTGCTGATATCTGCTATCAACAATGATCGCAAACCAGCGTTCATCGTTCCGGTCAAAGTCTGCTGCCCAGGCAGCTACCTTACCACCATCCATCAGCAGAGAATGTCTTGCGTTCAGCAAACCCAGGAAATACTCGTCCATATCCTGCATGGTTGTCAACGCCAGTTTTACAGGATACTCCCCATTCCAGATAGAACGTATGGCTTCCTTTTCAAAAGGTGTGAGCGATGTGGTTTGGTGTAGCTGCATCAGAATAAAAATCCGTTTACAGGTTGCACCGGCTCAGGGAGGTCGTCCATCTTCATCATTTGTTTGATATTGATCTCTATCGTCCGGCATAGTGCAGACATAGGCGTATCATTGAACCTGTTCTCGAAGGGGTTCTCGATGCCCCGCGCCACCGAATCGAGCGCAAAAAAAATAAAACCGATAAGCAGGGTGAACGGTACTGCTACCCAGCCACTCTTCTGCACAAAGATGAATGGTAGCAGGTAAGAGTAAATGGCGATGAAAGATGTGGTATAGATGCTGTATTGCCTGGGAAATACCGTGTTCTTTATTCGCTCACAACCACCCATAGAATCGCAAAGCGCACTCAGCTTGGCATCCATTTGCATATGGCGAAAATTATCGATCATTCCTTTTTCCCTCAGGCGCTCTATTTGGTTGGCATGATAGAGCAATATTGCATTAGGTATGTTTTGTTGTGCGGGTAAAGTTTCAAATTCCCTTGCCGGCAAAAATGATTGCAGTTCTTCAAGATCGTTTTGCCTGCGCAGATGATTTTTCAGTGAGTATACGAACGCTATCTGCCTGTTGGCAAATACCTTTTTTTCATACTCAGCTTCTTCTTCGCTGACGCCATTGATATTATCCGCCACAAAAAAACTCATTGACTGCCGCACAATACTGCGCGAATCATTCACTATTGCTCCCCAAAGCCTTCGTCCTTCCCACCAGCGTTCGTAGGCATTGTTAATACGGAAACCTATAAGTATGGCCAGCGCGATACCGAGTATACTTGCCGGCAGGCTGTCTACCACAAGTCCGTGTGCACCCCAGTGATTGTAAGCAATACATACCGCAACTGATAGAACAAGTAAGGTCGTAACACGTTTCCATGCGATACGCGCCACTATACGGGGATTAAGATGTTTGCGAACGATCATGTGCAAAAATGTTTGTTCAGAAAAATAAAAAAAATATTGAGGCTATTTTTTTGCGGCGGTAAACTAAAGATTTGTGCTGCCGTAGAAAATAGTAACATTCTGTTAACGGCAAAATTATGACAATGCGAAATCGTCAGTGTTTTGTAAGAAATGACAATTGTTTACCAACCTTTTTTCATGGTTTCTTGGTCTATGTAGTTAAGTGTTTCATTTACTTCTATTTTAAAGACAGTAAATAATGATCCCGGATTCTTCCGGGATTTTTATTTTGACTACTCTAAATTATTCTTTACGATCGATGTTTGCCCGCACAGCAGCTTCCAACCGTCGTTTCTTTTTATCACAATTCCGGACTCTAACATACTAATTGTCATCGTTTTACCTGACGTATCGGTTATTTGCGACCTCAATTTACCGGAGTAACTGGCACTATCGCTGCTGAGCGGCGTGACCTTAAGAATTACCCAGGAATTGTCGATCTCCGTGTAAGTGCCGGCATTTTGCCTCAGGATAACAGCTACAGAGTCGTAACTGATCGCAGTATCGTAGCCCGGTGGCACCCACCAAAACGCATCGGTACTATCCAGGTATTTGAACTCTGCAAGCAGGCCTTCTTTACGAATATCGCCATAGTAAGCGTTCATCATCTGCTCCACTTCAGCAACGATGGTTTTTTCATCCATTGGCCGGCATGCGGCCAATCCTGTAAAGCAGAGCACAAAAAACAAAAATGCTTTCATTATAAAAACTTGTACTTAAAGCTAGCAAATCCTGAAAATACTTTTACTTTGAACTATGGTCAGCATCCGCAGGGCAGCAACAGATGATGCGCGAATAATACGGACATTGGCAGAGGCCGTGTGGTGGCCTACGTACACACCTATTCTTAAAAAGGAACAAATAGAGTATATGCTGGAAAGTATGTACGATGTTGACCTGATAAAACAGCAAATAGTAACCAGCGAGCAAACCTATCTCATGCTACTGCTCGACGATGTGCCCACAGGGTTTGCCGGCTTTGCGCCACGCAAAGAAAATCCTGCAGTTTATAAACTGCATAAACTTTATTGCCTGCCCGCTAAACATAGAAAAGGACTAGGCAAACTATTGTTGCAGGAAGTAGAAGACATGATACTGGACGAAGGCAAAACTATCCTCGAGCTGAACGTGAACCGCCACAACCCCGCTAAAGGCTTTTATGAAAAAATGGGCTTCGTCATCGCTTACGAAGAAGACATTGATATAGGCAGCGGCTATTTCATGAACGACTATGTAATGCGAAAGGCGCTGAGCAGGCCTGCTTAATGCACCAGCGAAAATTCAGCATCGGCTATTTCGTAGCCGTTGATAATTACAGATACTTTGTGTAACCCCGCATAATATTTTCGCGTGGTTATTGGCTTGAAGCTTTGCTTGCGGGTTACTTCATACGTCTCCCCCGCGGTGTATTCGCGTTCGCTTATTTTGAACACTTTCTTTGACAGCGTTCCATTTGCGCGGTTATAATACATGCCATATTCCAGGCGTATCACTTTTTGCTGTTTGCCGCTGTTGCTGATGTTAAAAGAGAATACCAGCTCCCTGCCCATCTTCACTTTCGGTGTAAGTATTTTAAGTCCATTCAGCTTTACTGCTTTGTCCTTTTTGAAACCAAACAGCTCCATCGCTTCTGCATTTCCAGCCTTCAATAAAGTGCGGCTGGCATGTTTCACTATCCAATTTGTATTCTTGTCTTTGCCTATCCATTTTTTAAAGATGGACATAGCCAGCCCAGGATTGTCTTTCGAGATATCATTGAGATTATTCGCTACGCTTTTGCGCACCCATATATCCTCGTCTGCTTTCAACTGCTCCAATATTGGCAATATCGGCGAGGGGTCTTTCTTGAAAGCCGGCAGGGCCATTGCCCAGGGCAAACGAGATCTACAGCCTTCGCTTGCCAGCCTGCGCACTTT
>CAMPKG010000183.1 GCA_946887085.1 uncultured Sphingobacteriales bacterium | reverse complement strand
TTCCAGGTCCTGTATCGATTTGATATTATCGATATTGATATTGTGTTCTTTGAATAGTTTCTGGTAAAACGGGGAACGCTGCTGCAGGTATTGCAGCAGTTGTTTCAGTGCGGCCAGCTGGTGGGCTTCCTGCTCTTGCACAGGGCTGAAAGCCAGTTGTGGATGGTATTTCATCCGCTTTTCAATTTTGCGCAAAGTACAAGTAAATGGGCTTATTGTATCATATCGAAAAGCTATTTTTAAAATTTCGTTTTGCTGCACTATCTTTGCACATGGCTGCAAAATCTAAGTTCTACGGCGAAGGCCTTACATTTGATGATGTACTCCTGGTGCCCGCCTATTCCGAAGTATTGCCCAACGAGGTAAATCTTTCTACCCAGTTAACCAAAGACATACGCCTGAATATTCCGATGGTTTCCGCTGCTATGGATACCGTTACGGAGGCTAACCTGGCTATTGCGCTCGCCCGCGAGGGAGGCATCGGCATCCTGCACAAGAATATGAGCATCGAGCGCCAGGCCGAGCATGTGCGCAAAGTAAAACGGAGCGAAAGCGGCTTGATCGTGGACCCGATAACACTTAGTCCTGATGCAACAGTGGGTGAGGCGCTGAAAGTGATGCGCGAGAACAGGATCGGTGGTATTCCCATCGTAGACGCAAACCACCTGCTGGTCGGTATCCTCACCAACCGCGATTTGCGCTTCGAGAAAAATCCGAAAAGAAAAGTAAAAGAGGTTATGACCCGCGAAAATCTCGTGACTGCTTCGGCAGGAACCAGCATGGGCAAAGCAGAGGGCATCCTCGAACAATATAAAATTGAAAAGCTCCCGATAGTAGATAAAAAAGGTAAGCTGATAGGCCTCATCACTTTCCGCGACGTGCAGAATTTAAAGAGCCACCCTAATGCCGGTAAAGATCCAACGGGACGCTTGCTGGTAGGCGCTGCTATCGGCATTACTAAAGATACACACGATCGTGCTGAGGCACTAAGGGCCGCAGGTGTCGACGTGCTGGTACTGGATAGCTCGCACGGCCACTCAAAAGGTGTATTGGAAGCTTTGACCCGTGTGAAAAAAGCATTCAGATCCACGCCGATAATAGCGGGCAACGTAGCCACTGCTGCAGGTGCGAAAGCCCTGGCAGATGCCGGCGCAGATGCTGTCAAAATAGGTGTAGGCCCGGGTTCTATCTGTACTACGCGTATAGTAACCGGTGCAGGTGCTCCCCAGCTTACCGCCATCATGGAAGCTGCAAGCGCACTGAAACGCCGTGGTATACCAGTTATCGCAGACGGCGGTATCCGTTATACCGGTGATATGGTAAAAGCGCTCGCAGCAGGTGCATCCTGCATCATGGCAGGTTCTATTTTCGCCGGTACTGAAGAGAGCCCCGGAGAGACGATCATCTACGAAGGCCGTAAGTTCAAGGGCTATCGCGGAATGGGTTCGCTGGAGGCGATGCAGGAAGGTTCCAAAGACCGCTATTTCCAGGACAGCGAAGCAGACTCCAGGAAGTTGGTACCGGAAGGCATTGTCGGCCGTGTTCCCTACAAAGGCATGGTGAATGAAGTGATACAGCAGTTCGTCGGCGGCCTTCGTGCTGGTATGGGGCTTACGGGTTGCAAAGATATCAGTGCGCTGCAGGACGACGCGCAATTTGTTCGCATCACTTCAGCCAGTATGGCCGAAAGTCATCCGCACAATATCGTGATCACGAAGGAAGCACCGAATTATAGCAGATAGTTGATTAGATAGCTGAGTTAATTGAGTTAATTCGGTTGCTTTGAGATATGATATCCCCTGCTTTGCGGGGGATATTCTTTTTTACAAATCGAAAGCGATGCCGAAGACGATCCGGCCATTCTTCTTCCAGTCGAAGGTTGGCGCCCAGTGATAATAAGCACCTACATTGAATGCGAGATAGGCAAAGTTGAAATAATTGAATTTGTAAAGATGGTTGAGGATCAGGCCGGATTCATGATAAAACTCGTCGGGGGCCTGTATGCCTGCATTGGCTGTTTCGTTGACCGTATTTAGCTGTCCCCACAGTACATTGTGCGCAACGCTTACAAATGGGTTGCTGAATTTGGTTTTGTACAGTCTCCTGTCGAAATCATGCACATACATCAGGCTTGCATACTTGTCGCTGAAAAATTGATAAGGGAACATAGTAACGAAGCCACCCCAGGCCTGCCATTGGAAATCATCGGTGGTACGGAAACCTCCGCCCGCCAGCAGGAAGGAGCGTGGCAACGCCTTATCATCCAGCGTTTTTATCATGCCTCCCTGTACGCGGAATTTGTCGGAACCCCAGCGGTTGATATGTGTATTGTAAGTGAGTCCCAGCAGTGCACGGTAATATTCTGTTTCATACAATCCCGACCCGATAGTACCGCCGCTCACGCGCATATATAACACAGGGTATCCTGGATTGAACTGCGGCAGGTAATAGCCCGAAAGCGGCGTGCGCTTTTCCGCATAGGCAAAACGTAAACCGATAGACGCTTCCCGCACATCGAAGCGCATGTTATTGCCGGGTTCGCTGAAGGTATAACTGTATTGGGGTATTAATTCCTGTTGTTTTGCCTGGCCCGTCAGTTCCCAATAGCCCAGCCTTGTTTGTGCGGTCGCGCCATATTCCTCTACCTGGTCTACTTGTGCCAGTACCCAGTTGCGTACAGTACTCCTGTCAAGCTCGCGGTGAAAATTGACCACACCGCTATTCTGGTAGGTCTTCTGATAGAAGAGATCGAGCACATGTTCCCGGTTGCCCATGGGCATGATCTGCAAATTGCCCCCGTACTTCAATACTTTATCCTTAAAGCCATAACCAAACCATCCGCCAACTGAAAAGTACCTGGAAATACGTTCGTTGGTGTAAAGGCCGATGCCAAGGCGAGTACCCTCATAATTATTAAAAGCCAGCAGGCGTTTTATGTCGATATCAACAGGACCAACAGGCACAAGGCCGAGAGCCAGGGTCTTTCCAAATACAGACAGGAACCCGTCGAGGTTAATGTTCTCCTTTTCAAGCACGCTGTCTATGACCTTGTAGGTCGTTTCTTCTTTCTGAGAAAGCGGATCGAAACGATATGTTGCCCATTGAGCTTCGGTACGCAGGTCGGCGGAGTCGTGCAGCTTTACAGGATGGGCTTTATCGAATTTAAATGTTGAAAGCTCATCATAAGACACGGAATCGATAAGGGAGTGGCCCGTCAGGCGTAAACCGATATGCTCGTTGGGATATTTTTTGAAAACAAAATCATAGTTCAGCTCACGGGGAAACCATTTGCCGTTGACATGCCGGTACACCTGCTCCATTTTTATGTAGCGGTTGCTGACAGTATCGTTGGTGTTGGTGATAAAATGCGAGATAGCATAACCATTGCTATTGATGTATACGGTGCCCTTCAGTGAATTGAATGAAGCATTTTTCTTTGGGCCATACTTAAGAATAAAGATAGTATCGCTGCCGTCGAGCAGTTCGTCTACTATATCGAAATCATAACGCTGCTGCCAGCCTTTTGAAACCGGGTGCAGATAGTCTTTGCCCTGCAGCTTGATAAAGTCTTTGTACACATCGAAGGGCAGGAAATCAGTCACCAGCGTGGTGAAATGTGTTTTCTTCATCCCAGACCATTTTGATGCCAGTACCACTTCCTGCAGTTGTTTAGGCGACCTGTATGTACGCTCGGTATAATTCTCGCTGAAAAGCAAATGGCTTTTGTCAAGAAACGTTTTCATTTTATAGATCGAAGAATCCTTGCCCGTGTATTTGGGATCAGGCAAAAAATCGATCGTCAGCTTGTGGTAAATATGACAGCGGTACCAATCATATTTTTCAGGGTCGTGACTGTCTTTGTTTTCTATCGCGAGATCGACCAGTCTCTTTACTTTGTCGTAAGGTGGTTTGATCACCACCTCGCCCATGGTATTGGTCAGCGGCTTCAGGAAAAAGCTGTCGCTTGTGTGCGGCAGGAGAAAGATCGTTTTTTCAAAGCCAATGTATGAAAGTTCAATTTCGTTACCCGGAACATTTATCGAGAACCGTCCATCCATTTCTGTAATGGAGCCCTGTTTAGTGCCGGGGATATGGATGGTAGCAAAGGGCAGCGGTTGCCGCGTTTCCGCATCAAGTACTATGCCTGTAACGCCGTTTTGCGCAAGCGTCGCATAGGCAGCAAGCAGCAGTAGGTTTAATAGCGCGGTTCTGAGCATACAGGAATAACGCTGTAGCTCAAAAATATGTATAACAACCGGAAATGATGCTTAAAAAAACTTATTCTTCGGAATCAAATTCCCTGTTTACCGGGGTACCCTTTACCAGGCTGTATATGATCGGAGCTTGCTTGTAAATGCCCGAGTTGTATTTATTGCCCAGCATAATGATGGTAAAATTCTCTTCCACAAAACGGTAGAAAACGGTGTTGTTTCCGTGCCACCAACCGTTGTGGTAAATCACCTTGTTGTCCGGCTTGTTGATCATCCTCCAGCCGAGCCCATAGTTCTTATGGCCGGCCTTTTCGAAAGAGTAGGGGCTATATGCCATGGCGAGCGTTTCTTTATTCAGAAGTGTGTTGTTATAGAAGGATTGGTCCCAGCGGTACATATCGCGCACTGTGCTGTAGATGCCTTTATCGCCATCAACGCCGTCGGCAAACATCACGGGCTCACGTACCCAGTTGTATTTATAGCTGATGGTTGCGGTTGCAGGCAATCCTTTCTCGGCTTCATACACAAATGTATTCTTCATGCCAAGCGGCTCGAAGATAAATTTGCGCATGAAATCAGGATAGCGGAGTTCTGTAACTGCTTCGATCACGCTGGCCAAAACTTCGTAGTTGCTGTTGCTGTATTTGAAGCGTGTATCCGGCTTAAATTCAAGAGCCGGCTTATAGCGCGCAAACATGCTGATGACCGTCGGGTTGTTTATCGGCGTTTTCTGGTCTTTGCGGAAACGCGGTACCCACTTCAGGTAGTCGGGCAAACCTGAACGGTGGTTAAGCAGCATTTTTACAGTGATGTTGTTGTACGGAAAATCAGGGATATATTCCTGTACGCGTTCGTTGATGTCAAGAAATTTGTGTTGATGCAGGTAGAGCACAGCAGTTCCGGTAAATGTCTTTGAAATGGATGCGAGCTGAACAGAGCTGTTCGGTAAAAGTTTTAAACCGGTTTCCCGGTTAGCCATGCCGAAATATCGCTCGTACACAACCTGCCCTTTGCTGCCGACGAGAATGCTCCCGTTGAAGCCACTGCGCGCAAAGCTATTCATGAATGCATCCACGCGCTGCCGTATGACCTTGTACTCTGGTTTGGTAGTGTCTACATAATGCAGAGGTTGTGAAGCTGCCACTGCTTTCTGCTCATCTGTAAAAAGGGGGTTAGGATTAGCAGTGGCTGTTTGCGGGTTGCTGTTACAGGCAATAAAAACCAGGGGAAGTAATAATAAGGAAGCTATATATGGAAAGAAATATTTGCGCATGATACTTAGACTACTGGAATGTTGCAAAATAATAACTGGCTACGGTGCATACTACTGGCTTAACTCGATTTTAACAAATCTAATCATATCATCTATCAACTCGTAATAACACTGTGCCAGTTGATAGTAATTTGTCACAAAGATTTTATAAGCATTTTCGGGTGGCGGCATGTGCTGCGCGCGGCGATGCAAGCCCTGCAATGAGCGCTGCATGCCGGGCATCGTACGGTAGCCATAAAGCCAGTTATGCTGTTGCATGTGGGTGAAATAGGCAGCGAAAGTTTCAGGTAGCCATTGCTGGTTCTCTTCTATTGCTTTGTATGCTTCTTTCGTAAAATTCAGCAGGTGTTTTTCCGAATTGAACAGTTTAGCGTCATTAGCGAGGAAATGGTCGTATAAGGTGTCCATGATAGCGCCGGCATATAATCCGTAGTCCTCACGAAACCAGAGTTTGGCCCTCTGCGTGCCGGGGTGGGCATCAGCGTAGGCATCTATTTTCCTGTGCAGCATAATGCCTTTGCGGATGCCTTCGGGGAATTTTTCGAGTGCCAGTTTTCCCTTCACATGATCGCCTATCATGTTGCCGGTAAGTATCTGTGGATCGCCGAAGGAGAGCACTGCATGCCCCAGGTAATTCATTCAGCTAAACTAATATAAGTTGGCTATTCAGCCTCATGTTTCTCTGCCAACTGCACCAGGCTCTGGTTCATTGCCTTTAATTCTATCAGCATTTTTTCCATGTATACCGTTTGATGCACCGTAAGACTGAACGGATATCTGAATGAAACATTCGGCAGTTTGATCTTCGTCTTGTTATCGGGATCGATCTTTTGTATCAATAAAATATTCTTATTGAACCAAAGCAGGCAGTTGTTGATCATTTCCTCATGCACCGGGGCGGCTGGTGGTGTGTCCTTCCGGCCTTCCTGTTCCAGGTTGATGTTGTTCAGCTCGCGGGTGATGCGCACATTGTGCGTGATGATATGATAATAGATGGCGTACGGTTTTTTGTTGAGTGCGGGCTCCTGCATATAACGGTTGAACGAATCGAACGCATTGCTGTTCTTCGATTCGGAGTTGCGTTTGTTCTTTGTCCAGCTAACATTGCTGCCCGTCGAAAAAAAAGTGGCAAGGAAATACTGGTAGTTGCAGCTGATGGCGTTGGCAAGATGAAGGGGCAGCCACTTTTTATCCCAGTGCGGCAGCAGTGCAAATCCTGTAATGATGGCCAGCGCTGCACCGCCGATAGTCGATAGCGCGCGGGTTATCAGCAGGCTTTCTTCCACATTGCCCTCCATATTGAACAGGACCACAAGGCTGAGCGTGATGAAAAATACGGAGACCGAATATTTGGTGCGTATAAAATAAACCATCAGTATAAAGCTCACGAAAAGTAAAAACTCTTTCAGGAAGATGCCCGTGGGAATATTAATGAGCAATCCACCCACCAGTCCGCCCAGCACTGTGCCAATAATACGATCAACAGCCTTTTTTATTGTCGCACCGAAGTATGGCTGCATTACGAT
>CAMPKG010000182.1 GCA_946887085.1 uncultured Sphingobacteriales bacterium | reverse complement strand
ATATACAGTTTTGCATTCTCTTTTAAACGAGTTTGATAGTTGATGTGATTTACTTCTGCCAACGCAGCTGGCGGGACGTGATATTTTTTCGCAAGGGTAAAAGCATCATCACCTTTTTTCACTTTATGCATTACAAACCATTTATCCTTTTTTTCGACCACGAACAAACTATCCCGCTTCTGCGCGATAGCAGCCAGGCTGATGCAGACAAATAATATTGCAAATAACAGTTTGTGCATGAAATGAAAAATAGGTAACTAAGTGAAATTACAAACTAAGTCTATTCCATTTCGTTAATATCCATCCTGATGCGCCAATGCTTCGGTAAATAATTGTTAAAGCGGTTGCCCAAAGATTTTATCCAGCCCAATCCAAGTCCGTTATATGTAACAATATACCATCCTCTTTCCGTAAGAGGAAATGCTGCATCTTCTTTTTTAAGGAATTTTAATGCCTGCTCCTTTGATGCTTTGACTGTTGCTATTGATTCTGCAACGTCCACGGATAAAGCAATATCATGAGATGGCAGCCACTCCTTATTTGCAGGGTCTCCTAGCGGCAGTCCTACACGACGTAGATAAACATATTTTTCAAGAATGTTAAGATCAGCTTCGTGATTTGGATGGATGGCAGAGTAGCCAGCGCCTGCTGAAACACAAAACCACTCTTTCTTTTTCAACAAGTGTGCTGCCTGTATATATACTTTTTCCTCGTGGCGTAATTTGTGTTTTGCAGATAATATATTCTTTTGCTCTGAGCGTTTTCTCATAGCAGCCACAAAAAAACCTTCGCCCTTTATTTTATCAGGAAAGAACCGGTAACCTGTTGCAGCGGATTGAGTTATTATCTCCGTTATTCCCCACTCTTGTTCAACTGGAATATTTAGTGTTTCCACTTCATATTCTTGCTGCATCCAATCAAGTATATTTTCATCTTCCTGCGGCGAGTAAGAACAAGTTGAGTAGATCAAAATACCGTCTTCCTTCAATGCGGGCCAAACGTCTGCAAGTATTCTTTGTTGGCGCTGGCTGCACAGCGCAACATTTGCTTCGCTCCACTCGTCCAGTGCGCGTGGATCTTTTCGAAATAGTCCTGAACCACTGCAGGGCGCATCGACAACAATAAGATCAAAATACCCCGAGAGTTTGCCGATATCTTTCGGATCGTTGCTGCACACCCAGGTATTCATATATCCCCATCGGCAAATATTCTCTTCGAGAATAGACGCACGTGTACGTATTACCTCATTTGACAACAACAAACTGTCTTCACCCAACAACGAAGCTATCAATGTACTCTTGCCCCCAGGCGCAGCGCAAAGATCTAACACACGCATTCCATTTCTTTCGGGATAGAGATGCCTTATTATGTGATCCAGGAACATTGATGATGCTTCCTGCACATAATATGCGCCTGCATGAAATAATGGATCGAGTGTAAACACAGGCCTGCTCGGCAGGTACCTGCCGGAATCGCACCAAGGGATCGCTTCATTATCTTCGAAAATGCCCCGGGCCTTAAAGGAGTGCTGCCTTATGGATACCGGTGGTGGCTGCAAGTGCGCCTCAACAAACCGATCTTCTGCAAAACCTTTTATGTCTTGCAGATCACGAAGCAGTTGTTGCGGCAGCTGTCTCACAACCTGTACTTAGAGTTTGAACGGAATACCGGTGTAATTGTGTGGCGTAATGGCTCTCAGCTCTTTTTTCACGGCGGCTGAGACCTTCAGGTTATTGATGAATTGATGAATATCCTCTTTGTTGATTCCTGTCTTTCCGCGTGTCAGCTGTTTCAGGGCTTCGTACGGCTGTGGATAGTTCTCGCGTCTTAATACTGTCTGAATAGCTTCTGCAACTACCGCCCAATTTCCATCAAGGTCTTGTTTGAGTTTGTCTTTATTCAACAGCAATTTGCTAAGGCCTTTGTCCAGGGAACGCAATGCCAGGAAACTATGCGCCATAGGCACACCAACATTCCTGAGCACGGTACTGTCTGTCAGATCGCGCTGCAGGCGGCTGATAGGTAATTTCATGCTTAGGTGTTCGTACAGTGCATTTGCAATACCGAAATTACCTTCAGCATTTTCAAAGTCTATCGGGTTCACTTTATGCGGCATAGCCGATGAACCAACTTCCCCTTCTTTTACTTTCTGCTTAAAGTAGTCCATAGAGATATATGTCCACACATCGCGACATAGATCAATAAGAATAGTATTGATGCGTTTCAACGCGTCAAATTGCGCGGCGATGTTATCGTAGTGCTCTATCTGGGTAGTGTATTGCATACGCTCCAACCCCAGTTTATTGTTCACGAAATCGTTGCCGAACTTAACCCAGTCCTTCGTCGGGAATGCAACATAATGCGCATTAAAATTACCGGTAGCTCCCCCAAACTTGGCGGCAAATGGCACATGCGACAGTTGCATAATCTGGCCCTCGAGTCTCTCAACAAACACCATCCACTCTTTACCCAGCGTGGTTGGCGAGGCAGGTTGTCCGTGTGTGCGGGCAAGCATGGGTATGCCTTCCCACGACTTCGACATTTTCTTCAGCTGCAAAACAATATTTTGTAGCGCGGGTAAAAACTCTGACTCCAATGCTTCTTTCCATGACAGCGGCACAGCTGTATTATTTATGTCCTGGGACGTGAGACCGAAATGCACCCACTCTACGGCATCGCCTGCGCCTAACGCTTTCAGCTTTTCCTTCAGAAAATATTCAACCGCTTTTACATCGTGATTGGTAGTTTTTTCTATGGTTTTTATCTGTCTTGCATCTTCTTCCGTAAATCCCTCATATACGTCACGGAGTTTTGCAGCCTTCAGTTTACCCGGCAGTGAGAATATCTTTTTCTCAGCCAGGAAAAGAAAATACTCAACTTCCACCCGCACCCTGTAACGGATCAGCCCAAACTCGGAAAAATAAGGAGTAAGCGATGATAATTGTGCACGGTAACGCCCGTCAACCGGGCTGATGGCAGTAAGCGCAGATAATTCCATGGCGCAAAAGTAAAGCATGCCTCTCACACTTACTACAGCTATAACAACAGCGTTATGTACATTTATCATTAGGTATTAACTTTCCCGGCAAATCACCCCTATGCGTTTCGTCACTACCCTTTTGCTTGTATTCCTGTGTCTTGGAGCTTATTGCCAGTCGCTGTTTGGCAGTGGTCCAATGATAGGCCATGTTGATAAGGAAACTGCAAATATCTGGACAGCAGCCCATGCATCCGTGAACAAGCTGTCATTAACTTATTGGCCAAAAGAAACCCAGTCAGAAAAAAAAGAAGTGAGTTATGCTGGCGATCTCAATAAAAAGTATAAAACAGCAATTTTCAACCTCACTAGCCTTACGCCCGCTACCGAATACGAGTATAGCCTTTCTGCAGAAACCGGGGCAGCGGGCGAAATAGCAACGGGCAGCTTCAAAACACAGGGGACAGATCTCTATCCCGATTTCAGTTTCCTTACAGGCTCCTGCGCATCCAACGTACTTGATACGTCGATATTTACCACAATGGCCAACACGCCTGCCGATATCATGGTTTGGCTTGGAGATAACTGGTATTTGCCAAACCAGATAGATAACGCGGACATACTCTGGGAAGGAGCGGGTTATGCACGTGGCCAGGCAGTAATGGGCCCCTTGCTAAAGGCCATGCCCCATTATGCTACCTGGGACGACCATGACTTTGGCCCCAATAACTCCGACAAGGATTTCAAGTTCAAAAAAGAAAGCCGCGAAGCCTTCATAGACTTTTGGGCAAATCCGTTTTATGGTGATGGCAAAGACGGTATTTATACAAAGTTCTCTTATGGCGATGTAAATTTTTACCTGCTCGATGACCGTTGGTGGCGCAGTAATGACAGAGAGCCTGCCTATACCGGCATCCGCCGGAAGGTCAATCCGAAAAAACGCATGTTCGGTAAGCGCCAGCTCAACTGGCTAAAAAATGAACTAAAAGAAAGCAAGGCCAGCTTTAACATCATCGTCACCGGCAGCCAGGTATTGAATGCGAACACAAAGTATGATTGCCTTTATCATTTCCCTGCGGAATACAACGACCTGATGGAGTTTTTGCAGAACAGCAGGATAAACGGTGTATTATTCCTCACCGGCGACCGCCATCACAGCGAGATCATTCGCCAGACAAGAAACGGGCACTATACGTTGTATGATATCACTGTATCTCCCTTCACATCCGGCACGCATAAAGTGGAAAAGGAAGCTGGCAATCCGCAACGTGTACAAGGAACCCTGATCGATGAAAAACAGAATTTTGCCAGGGTGTCCATCAGTGGCAATGAAGGAAACAGAAAACTGCATATCGGCTTCTTCGGAGTAAAAGGAGAAAAACTGGCCGAGTGGGAAGTGAGCCAGCGCGACTTGTCTTATAGCAAATAGCTAAAACATCTTGGCTGATATCTCATCAAGCTTCTTCATAAAGCTATCCACCGCCTCGTTTATCTCCGTATGCCGTTCTATCAATCCATAATGGCCTGTGTCTTCTGCTATAAAAAGAGTGGCGTTAGGGATTTTTTCGTGCAGGGTAATACTTGCCTCAGGTTTTGTTAGCTTGTCTTTACCGGCGCCGACTATACATACAGGTATCTTGATGAACGGCAAAACATTACTCGCATCGTAACGAAAGGAGGCCAAAACTCCGCGGGCAAAAACCGAAGGAGGGGTTATTGCGGCAAGGAATGACACCATATTTAACTGTCGCCAGGTTTGCCGGCCGGTAAAGCAGAGCATGCGGGAAAGGATATGTTGATGACCATTCAGGTAGCTGAGCCATCGTAAGGGCCTCACCAACGGCGAAAGGATAAGCATGAGGTAACAGAGGGGTTCCAGCACCGGCTTTTGAATAGCCGAAAGAAATTGGGTCATGGCGCTTGTCATGACAGGATTTATGTAAGTAGTGTGCTGCACTACAAGCGCCCTAACTCTCACCGGTACGGAAGGACGGTGACGGAGGTAGTTGGTCAGGATCACCATCCCACCTATGCTGTGCCCCCATAATATCGGTTTCTGCGATGTCAGTTTTATCACTTCATCCAGGTCGTCAGCCATTTTTTCCAGTGATATTTTTCTGTCATCAGCACGTGTCGACCGTCCAAGGCCCGGTAAATCCATTAGTATAACCCGGTAACTCTTTGAGAAATACTTACGCTGATAAAACCACTCTTTTCTGCTAGAACTCCATCCGTGCACAAAAATGATTGGTTGCGCGTCTTCCGGCCCAAAGAACTCAACATATATCTTGCTGCCGTCTGAACGCCTGATGTACTGGCGCTCTTTGCCACGACGCAAATTCGGTTGCTCCTCTCCCCGGCTGCGCCACCTGCATAGCAATAATGAAAAAGTATACCTGCCAAGGAGTAAATAACTGGTGATGCCCGCGGCTCCATAAAAACAACTCCATGCGTATCGCTCAAGCGACGTGGTTCGGAATACATACCACTCGCGGAACAGAAAGATATCCAGCCCAAGAAGCGCCACAGATAAAAGATCAATCAAAAATGTAAACAGCAATAATAAAGGCATATACGTTCCTCCATACCATATCTATAAACCTTATGCCAATCACTGATAAGCAACACAGCGATTACAAGTTATTTATAGCGAGGGTGATATTTTTCCAACGTCTGCCGCAGATAACTCCTGTCAAGATGTGTGTATATCTCCGTGGTAGTAATGCTTTTATGCCCCATCATTTCTTGAACGGCACGCAGGTCTGCACCCGCTTCAACAAGATGCGTGGCAAATGAATGGCGGAGGGTGTGCGGATGTATGTTCTTCCTGATGCCGCATTTTGCTGTCAGGTCTTTCAATATCATAAAAACCATAACGCGGGAAAGTTTGCTGCCGCGACGGTTAAGGAAAAGAATATCCTCGTTGCCTGCCTTTATGTCTATATGGCAACGCACATGCTCGCGATAGAGTTTTATTTGGGTCGAGGCAGTACCGCCAATCGGCACCAGCCTTTCTTTATTTCCCTTTCCTATTACACGCACAAAGCCAATGTCGAGATACAGGCTCGAAACGGTGAGACTCACTAATTCGCTTACCCGTAAACCACAGCTGTACATCGTCTCCAGCATGGCGCGGTTACGTTGGCCCTCCGGCGTGCTGTGATCAATTGCCTCAAACAATTGTTCCATTTCACCGACGCTGAGAAATGATGGCAGTGCACGTTTCAGCTTCGGAGCTTCCAGCAATTGCGTGGGATCATTTTTTACGACCTCTTCCAATACCAGGTACCTGAAAAAAGCTTTGATACCGCTGATAACACGGGCTTGTGTACCTGCCGTAAACTCCAGCTTATTGATATATGCCAAAAGTTGCTGTAGATGCTTTAATTCAAGAGCATCCACCGGCAGATTCTTATGTTCCGTTGAAATAAAATCGGCAAGCAATGCAACATCATGAAGATATGCCTCTACGGTGTTATCCGAAAACGACCGCTCCAGTTGTAAATAAGCCTTAAAACCCTTGAGGTATGCATCCCACACAGGCGCTAAGTTACACGTCTTTTCTCAGCTCATCCAGCATCTCGCTCAGCAGGCGGGCGTCATCTTTTTTCAGATTTTTAGCCATGGCATCGAAAAGTTTGGTAAGGTCAGGATCAACCTCGTCCAGCATATCCAACCCTTTCCTGGTGATCATGATGTCGACCTTGCGGCGGTTATCACGGCATTCCTTACGCACAACCAACCCCTTGTCAAGCAGTTTGTCAATCAGACGCGACACATTCGACATCTTCTGTATCATCCTGTCCTGTATCTCGTACAACGGCATAGCATCACCATTCTGACCGCGGAGAATACGCAACACATTATATTGCGGCTCGGTCAGATCGAATGGTTTTAATACCTGGTTGATACGACCCACCATCCATGTACCGGTGTACATGATGTTTAAGTATGCTCTTGAATGTGGATCTTTGATTGGCTTTGTTTTGATTACTTCCTCGAGTATTGGCATTCCGGGGTGATATTATCAACAATATTTAAATACAAAAATAATAATTTGTGATAATTTTTTATCATGTTTTCTCAATTCTC
>CAMPKG010000181.1 GCA_946887085.1 uncultured Sphingobacteriales bacterium | reverse complement strand
CGATGTGCGCCTGGTGGGCTTTCCGCCGAACGGCGTGGGTGCTTTTGGCGGTGATACCGACAACTGGATGTGGCCGCGCCATACCGGCGACTTCAGCATTTTTCGCGTATACGCAAGTAAAGACAATAAGCCCGCCGATTATTCCAAAGACAATGTCGCGTATAATCCCCAGCAGTTCTTTACCATCAACGCGAACGGGTATAAAGAGGGCGATTTCACGATGGTTTACGGTTTCCCCGGCACCACCATGGAGTATATATCGTCTTACCAGCTCAACCACGTCAGCAATATTGTTGACCCCGTGCGTATTGAAGCCCGTACAAAAAGGCTGAATGCCTGGGCAGAGAACATGCAGGCTTCCCGCGACGTGTTCATCAAGTACACTTCCAAACGCGCCTCTGTGGCCAACGGCTGGAAGAAATGGCAGGGCGAAGTACGCGGCCTGCAGCTGAACAACGTACTGGCAAAAAAACAGGCTTACGAAAAAACATTCCAGGGTTGGGCAAATACGGATACAGAGATGCCATACGTCGACGACCTGCTTTCGCAGATAGGCGCGAGGTCTATAGCGGCAGATAACCTGATAAAACAGAATGAATACATCAACGAAGCGGTATTAGCGGTGGAACTGATCCAGCAGGCTTCCGTGCTCGACAAAATGCTCAATCTCTACCGCTCGCGCATACGTGGGCAGGCATTGCAGGACACCCTGCAAAAAATAGCCAATGCGACAGCAGGCTTTTACAAAAACTACGATGCCCCCACCGATAAAAAGGTGTTTACGGTGCTGATGCCCTTGTATTTTGAGAAATGCAGCACCTGTGTTCCCCCCACTTTTTCGCAGCAGTACTCCGAGCAGGGCAGCAACTACGAGACATGGGCCAATTATGTTTTCCGATCCATGGCCACTGCCCAGGACAACCTCAAAAACCTGGCTGCATCGGCAAGCCCCGACGACAGTATGAAAGTACTGGCAGACCCTGCCTGGCAATTGTACAGGGCCATCACCGATCACAAACAACGCAGGATATTGCCCGGCCTGAACAACTATTATTCCAATATGGCCTACCTCAACAGGCTGTATATGAAAGGACAGATGGCGCTGGATAACGATAGGGAATTCTATCCCGACGCTAACCTGACACTTCGCCTTACCTATGGCAAAATAGACGGCATTGACCCCGACGGGCCTGCCGGCTATTCCTTCCAGACCAACCTTGACGAAGCAGTGACCAAAGCCAACCCGAGCGTAGAAGAATTCAACATGCCCCAAAAGCTAATCGACATCCACCGCAGGAAAGATTATGGTAAATGGGCTGTAAACGGCACAGTACCAGTTGGGTTCATAGCCAGCAATCATACCTCGGGAGGCAACTCAGGCAGCCCTGTGCTGAATGCAAAAGGCGAACTGATTGGTACTAACTTCGATCGCATCTGGGAAGGCACAATGAGCGATCTCTATTTCGATCCCCGCATCTGCCGCAATATCAGTGTCGACATCCGCTACACGCTCTTCATCATTGAAAAGCTGGGCGGCGCCGGCTGGTTGCTGAAGGAAATGAAGCTGGCGAAATAGCATCTGACCAATACATTCACAAAAGGCTACACCTGCAAAGGGATAGCCTTTTTTGTTTATCTTTATCGTTTCCCGGAAACGCTTAGAAATGAATCGAAAACTGCAGTTGTTCGTAACACTATTATTCTTTGCCCTTACCTTTTCTGCCTGTGCACAATCCAAAAAAACTTCGGGTGTGAAACCGGGCGCTTCATATGCCAGGGTGATTGAAGCTACCGTTCAAAGGACCTCACCCGGCGCCCCCGGTTCAGAACCGATAGAAGACCACACCATACTCATAGTGTGGACAAGCAGCCAGGCACCGCAGACATTTTTCTGGCGTGGAGAAGATAGCTGGATGAACTGCCGGGTATCGAAGGCACGCAAAGCAAAAGCAGGAAGCGACCCATGGTATGACGCGGTAGAAATATCTCCTGAAAAAATTAAAAAGAATGATACGGTGGAACTTGTGCCATTGATCGGCGGCAAATTCCCCGCACCCAAAGAGATCCCTTCATCAGCAACCAATACTTTATTTTTTAAAACAGCAAAAAACGCATGGCTGTCCCTCCCGGTGCAAAAGATCACCAGGAAGAAAACGATTGTCATGCCCTAACGTAAAATGAAAAAGATCTGTACCCTGATCGCGGCGATGGCCGTTGCCGGTACCCTGCAGGCACAGCCCTGGCTGGAAGGCATTGATATGGCCAGGCCCGTAAAACTTTCGCACATCTTGGAACGCTATGAGCAGCGCAAAACCGGCATGCCCGATAAACACGAAGAGTTTGAGAACGGCAAAGTGGTGAAAGAAGGCAAAGACTATCATTTCCATCGCTGGGTTTGGTATTGGGAACGCCACCTTGATGAGAACGGCTACCTCGTGCCACCAATAAAAAACTGGCTTGAGGCACGTGCCTTCGATAAGAATAAGTCAGCTCACAAAACGACGGCTGTGGATATGTCGAACTGGACCTTCCAGGGCCCCGATAAATCGCCTGGAGGTTATAATGGTGTAGGACGTATAAACGTGATCGCTTTCCACCCTACCGACAGCAACAGCTTCTGGATAGGCAGTGCAGGAGGCGGTGCATGGAGGACCTCCAACAGCGGGGTGACGTGGACTAAAATATCGGATGACCTGCCTGTGCTCGGTATATCAGACATAGATTTCAATCCGTTAAATCCCAATACTGTGTATATGTGTACAGGCGACCGGGATGCATCAGACAATTTCAGCGTCGGTGTGCTAAAATCTATTAACGGCGGCACAACCTGGGATACTACGGGTATTCAATTTGTTGCCAGCAATGTGAAGCTCACCAACTCGCTTGTCATCAACCCTGAAGATACTAATTCACTAACGCTGGCTGCGAGCGATGGAATTCTTAAAAGCTACGATGGCGGAGCAAGCTGGGTCAATACTCTGCAAGGCAACTTCAAGCAATTGGTCTACCATCCTGTCGATACGGCCATCCTGTACGCTGCCGGTTATGCCCAGGGAACACATCAGGTTTACCGCTCCGCCGACGGGGGCGCAACCTGGCAACAGGCCAGTGCATTCCCTACCAATCACCGTGTTGTTGTTGCGGTAACACCTGCAGCACCCTGGATGGTCAAAGCAGTGGTGGCGAATACAAGCAACGGACTTGAAGGCATCTACCGCTCTGCAGATACGGGGAAAACATTTACTAAGATATTCGACGACGGCACTAATTGCTCGACAAATATCCTTGCCAACAATCCCAACGGCAACGTGTGTGGCGGCCAGGGCTGGTACGATCTGAGTATCGCCATCAGCCCGGTAGACACTAGTAGAATGGTAGTAGGCGGCGTAAACACCTGGATAACGGACGACGGAGGATACCACTGGGCCATTGCCAACCAATGGAACGCCAACCTGCCGGGTATCAAGGTGGTACATGCCGACAAACACTACCACGCGTACAACCCAATCGCTCCTTCCGCGCTCTGGGAATGTAACGACGGCGGGGTTTACAAAACTTATGCGCCTAAAACTCCGCTATGGACTGATCTTTCAACAGGGCTAGGAATAACTCAATTCTACAGGAATGCGGTGAGCGACAAAGCGCCTTTTGTTCTCGGAGGCTCGCAGGACAACGGCTCGAAAAAACTTTTGGGCACAACGTACTCTGAGCTCACAGGCGGTGACGGTATGGATTGCCAAATCGATTACACAAATAACAGCGTATTCTACACGTCGCAACAATATGGCGAGCTCAGGCGTACGACTGACGGAGGAAGTAAGTTCACTGACATTTCCAATGGCATACCGGGCAATCCCAAAGGGGACTGGATCACGCCGTTCGTTATACTCCCTACGCTGCCAGACTATCTTCTCGCCGGTTATAAACAACTATATTACTCGCCTGATAAAGGAAGCACATGGTCGTCAATATCTAACTCATTCGGCGTTAACATCAAACGTATAGCGGTTGCACCGGACAGCCCCGATATCATATATGTGCTGGTAGATAACGTTATTCATAAAACAAGCGACTTCGGTGCCAATTGGAACATACTGAACAAAAGCATCTCAGGCAATGTATCTGATATCCTGGTGGATCCGAAAGCGCCGGGCCATCTCTGGGTGACGTTTAATGGGTATAATACAGCCAGGGTTGGCGAATACGATCCGGCCAGCGGATGGACAGAAAAAAACGAGCAACTGCCCAACGTGCCTGTCAATTGCATAGCAATAGACCGCGAATCAGGCACTGCGTATATAGGAACCGACATAGGTGTGTACTATCGCGACAACAATGTGATCGAATGGGTGCCATTCAACAATGGCTTTCCCACCGTGGAAGTGATCGATCTGGGCATTAACTACGCAACAAAGGAAATATGGGCCGCTACTTACGGGCGCTCTATGTGGAAGTCGCCACTGCACGATCCGTCAAAGACAACAGATGTAGGCAACATACCACTTGCCAACAATGTAGTGACCATAGCACCTAACCCCAATTTTGGCAGGTTCGAAATAGTCACTGGCAATAAGGCGTTGCAGGATAAGTACATTTCCCTGCGCATCGTGAACATGAACGGTGCAGTAGCATGGGACAACAAAGTAATGATGAGCAAAGAAGGAAAAGCTATGGTAAATGCTGACTTGCCACTGGGTAGTTATATAGTTGAAGTAAGAAGCAATGGACTTCTGTTTGCAAAAGAGAAGATGGTGGTTTACAAATAACCTGAGCTATATCATAAAAAAACGGCGGTGATATCACCGCCGTTTTTTTTATATGCTGACAAGTTCTTTTGCATTTTGCAAGGCGGCTTCGCTTGGCTCCTCCCCACCTATCATCCGCGCAATGGCAAGTATGCGTTCATCCTGCTGCAATATTTTCACTTTGGTGGTAATGCGCTTGCCATTTGCATCGTCCTTGTACACGAAGAAATGTTTCGCACCCCTGGCTGCCACCTGCGGCTGGTGCGTGATGCAGATAACCTGGTGGTATTGCGCAAGATCGCGCAAAAGTATGCCAACCTGCCTTGCCGCCTCGCCGGATATCCCTGTATCTACTTCGTCGAATATCAGCGTCGGCAAATGCATGGCTTTCGCAGTAAGTGATTTTATACAAAGCATGATCCGGCTCATTTCTCCCCCTGACGACTCAGTATGAAAAGGCAGGAATTGCGCTGATGCGCCGGGCGAAGAAGCTTCGGTTATTGCGATATTGAAACGCGCGTTAGGCATGCCCACCAGCGCCAGCAATTTTGTTATTTTCCCAGCTATCTGCGGCGCTACTTTTTTTCGCTGATCGGATAACTTCTTTGCCTCTTTATAAAGTTGTTCGTGCAATAGTTTTTTCTGTGCATCCAGCTTTCCTATAACCTCGTTGAGATCAAGTGTTGCCTTCAGCTCCTCCTCGAGCCTCTGTTGTATGGAAAGCAATTCAGCCGTAGTAGCCGCGGCATGTTTCTTCAACAGCTTATAACCGACGTCTTGCCTTTCCTGTAAATGCTGCATCAGCCCGGGGTCAAGGCTTACTTTTCCTTCCAGGTTTTCCAGTTCTCCTGCAATATCCTTCAGTTCAGCGAACGTCGATGATAACCGCGCCTGCAGGGCAATGGCGTCCGGCATCACCTCGGTTATAGATTGCAACTGCTGGCTAATGCGTTTCAGTTCATTCACCAATGGTTGCTCTCCTTCATCCAGCACAAAGCGGGAAGATTGCAGTACTGTGATGATACGCTCCGCGTGAGCTAGCTGTTTCAATTGCTGTTCTGCCTGTTCTATTTCTTCATCTTTGAGCGCAGCCTGTACTAATTCATCAAGCAGGTATTGTTTATAGTCAGATTCTTTTTGCCAGAGTGTCTGTTGTGCTTTTTTCGCATCCAGTTCCTGTGCAACTTTCCTGTAGTCGGCAAATACCTGTTCGTAATTCTTACGTAAGCTGCCGTTTTGTGCTACTGCATCGATTACGTCCAGCTGAAAATGGTCGTCTTCCAGCGCCAGGTGGTCGAACTGCTGATGCAGGTCAACAAGCAGCGATGTCAGATGATTCAGCACACCTAACGTAACAGGTGTATCGTTAATAAATGCCCTGGACTTACCATTGGCATTTATTTCCCTGCGTATGATACATTCTTCATCTTCATCCAGTTCATTCCCGGCCAGAGCCTTCATAAACACCTTATTGCCCTTGACGCCAAAGCTTGCTTCCACCACACATTTTTCATCTTTATTGATAAGCACCGATGTATCTGCCCGTTCGCCTAATATCAGGGACAGAGCTCCAAGGATGATACTCTTTCCCGCACCGGTTTCACCGGTCACGGTATTCAGATGTGCATCGGGCTCTATTGCGAGGTGATCGATGATCGCGTAATTATTGATAGTCAGTTTCTCCAGCATAAACAGGTCCCTCGCAAAAATAGCAATTAGTGAATAGTGAACAACGAATGGTGAATAACGAATAGTGAATAGTATTTTTGCCGTATGGCGAAGTTTTTTCTCAGAAAGAAGGTGGGCGACCGGGTCGTGAATGGGCACCCTTGGATATTTGGCAATGAGCTTGGCGACAGCGACGGCAGTTTTGAACCCGGCGATGTAGTTGAAGTATATTCATACAACGGATCTTTCATTGGTAAAGGCTATGTAAATCCCGCCTCACAGATACGCATCAGGCTGGTGACAAGGGAGAAGAGCGAAACGGTGGATGAGCAGTTTTTTTATAATCGAATACTGGCTGCCTGGGAATACCGCCAGCAGATAGGATATATTGAGAACTGCAGGCTGATCTTCGGCGAGGCCGATGAGCTACCGGCGCTGATCATCGATAAATTCAACGATTATTTCGTCATACAAACACTGGCGCTGGGTATCGACAAATGGAAACCTGCCATTGTTGCCGCGCTGGAAAAAATATTCAAACCCAAAGGCATTTACGAGCGCAATGATGTGCCTGTAAGAGAACTGGAAGGCTTGCCGCAGCAAAAAGGCTTTTTATCAGAGCCCTTTGATACGAATATCATCATCAATGAAAATGGCCTGAAG
>CAMPKG010000180.1 GCA_946887085.1 uncultured Sphingobacteriales bacterium | reverse complement strand
CGCTGTGCTCGTTCGATATGACGGGGCTATTTGGCAGGCAAATTGTTTCAAAACAGGGGGAGGGGTGGGGGTACGTAAACAGATTGAAACAATTTGGAGCTCAAAGTGAATACAGTCGCGGTTTTCACCTATTGAAGAAACAGCTATTTATGCTCAAAACCCTGTTGTAGAGCCCCGAAAAACGGTTAGATTGGAACAATTTCCAACAAATGGCAAACATGAAACCATGAAAAGTAATAGCAATTCACCCGCCGGCAGCGATCATCCACAACAACGATTATCATTTTCATTTCCTGCATTTTCGGAGCAAACCCTTTCCCAACAAGCAATACAGCTGAAAACCCGGGATGTTGTTGTTTTTGAAAAACCCGAAAATCGACACAATCATTATCATTTTTGGCCTGGTTCGCGCGATACGGGTTTTTTACATTTTGCCTTTTACATTTTACCCCTACATTCTTCATTTTGCACTACTTTGCAACCCGAAATCTTAGAAAAACGAATACATGCAACGGGATAACGCCATATTTGAACTGATACATGAAGAAATGCAGCGCCAGCGCCGTGGTTTGGAGTTGATAGCTTCTGAGAACTTTACCAGCGTGCAGGTAATGCAGGCCATGGGCAATGTGATGACCAATAAATATGCCGAGGGCTACCCCGGCCGCCGCTACTATGGTGGCTGCGAGGTGGTAGACAAAAGCGAGCAGCTGGCCATCGACCGTATCAAGCAGGTATTTGGCGTGGGTTATGCCAATGTGCAGCCACACAGCGGTGCGCAGGCCAATGCCGCAGTGATGCTGGCTTGCCTGCAGCCCGGCGATACTATCCTCGGCCTTGACCTGAGCATGGGCGGCCACCTGACGCATGGCTCTCCGGTCAATTTTTCCGGTAAACTGTATAAAGCGGTACACTATGGTGTAACGAAAGAAGACGGCCTGATAGATTACGACCACCTGGAAAAACAGGCGCTGGAGCATAAGCCGAAGATGATCATCTGCGGGGCGTCGGCCTACAGCCGCGATTGGGACTATGCCCGCATTCGCGCAGTTGCCGATAAAATAGGCGCGCTGGTGATGGCAGATATCGCTCACCCTGCGGGCCTTATTGCCAAAGGACACCTGAAAAGCCCTTTCGAACATTGCCATTTTGTAACCAGCACTACGCATAAAACACTTCGTGGTCCCCGCGGCGGTATCATCCTGATGAAGGAAGATTTCGAAAATCCATGGGGACTGAAAGGCCCGAAAGGTGATGTACGCATGATGAGCGCGCTGATAGACCTTGCGGTATTCCCCGGCACACAGGGTGGCCCGCTGGAGCATGTGATAGCCGCCAAGGCTGTTTCGTTCTTCGAGATACTGCAGAACGAATATATGGACTACACCAAACAAGTAATTAAGAACGCGCAAGCCATATCAAAAGCCTTCCTTGATAAAGGATATAATATAGTATCGGGCGGAACCGACAACCACCTGTTATTGATAGACCTCCGGAACAAAGGCATAAGCGGTAAGAAAGCCGAGAATACCCTGGTACAGGCAGATATTACCCTGAACAAGAATATGGTGCCTTTCGATGATAAATCGCCATTTGTTACCTCCGGTATCCGTGTTGGCGTTCCGGCAGTCACTACCCGGGGTTTGCAGGAAGATCACATGCCTCAAATAGTGGATTGGCTGGATAAAGTACTGATGGCGCCTGATAATAACGAGGTTATAGATAGGGTAAAAAATGAGGTGAACGAATTCATGCAAGCATTCCCGCTTTACCCCGAGTGGTAAGCTTTGGCAAGGTGTACAGTTACCATAGCTTTAACAAGCCTGGCTGTATTTTTGTAGTAATATGCACCAAATACCCCTTTAAACGGTATAGGTTATCATTATAATAAACCCGGCGCCCCAAGCCGGAAGGGAAACGATTATGTTAAAGACCAGTTGTCGCATTATCGGGCTGATGGTATTGATGGTGAGCATGTTTCACTTCGATGCGGATGCCCAGGGAAGGAGAAGAAAGAAAGCAGTTCAGAAGCAGATCAGTATCTATGATATTGACACGCTGACCACACCCATACCTTTCAATCGCCGTCTCTGGCACGAGAACATAGACAAGGAACAAAAAAAAGCAGATGTTACGGATGGTATAATTGATGGCAAAATTGTGTACTCTGATGATGATACCCTTGCCAATAATGCGATCACGAACGCGATGCTTAAGGACGTAGATCATTATCAAATAATGATCGAGAACTTGCCTGCCAAGGGACTTGACCCTTCGCGCGAGCACCAGATGAAGATCGGATACCTGCAGTCGCTCTGGGAAATGATGCGGAAATACAACACCGATGTCAGACCGGATCCATTCTTCTATCGCCGGGTGGTGCATAACATGCGCGATATGATGATCGCGAAGTTTGAAGGCAAGTCGATGGACTTTGTAAAAAACAACATCAATTTTTACTCGCTTTATAATGTGCGCTTCCTTTTCGAACCCGGAAATGAAGAGACTGCTTTGCTGTATAGCGAGATGGGACGCCGTGAGCCGAAGGTGCTTATCAAACGCCTGAATGAGTTTGCCAAAGAAGCCTACGCGGATGTGACCATAGCTGAGGCAGCAAAAGTAGTTCCGCAAGAAGTATACAACTACGCATCGTCTACTAACTATACATTGAGTAATGCCGTGCGGCGCAGTAAAGATCCGCTGGTACAAACTATTGTCCGTATCGCCAGCGAGTCGAGGCAGCCATTGAAGGCGATGCCGTTCCTGAGTGACATCCATAACGACCGCAAGACCATCGCTGAGATAGACCAGATAACTGCAGACCAGAACCTGTTCTTCCAGAACCTGGTGCGTTTGAAGATACAGAACGAGCAATTGGGTGGTGCAACCTATACCGACGAGCTGAAATACCGCGGCATGAAATACATCCGCGAAATGAACGACCTGCACGATGAGAAAGACCCGGTTCGCTTTAAGTGCATTGAGAAGTTTGGTCCGGAGGAGCTGTACTTCATTATGGTTTATGGCGCCGACGAGATATACACCAGTAGTTTTCTTGGTACGTTCAAACGTATGATGGAGCGCATGCAGCCGCGTGCCGGCGACCAATTGCTGGATACCCTGCACCGCGACCGCTTCCGTACGTTCATCCGTATGAATGCGGGGTATAATACATTGAATACCTTCCTTGATTATATGTCTCATGAGAAACGTACTTCGTTGATGAGCGACTTTATCGCCGGCCTCGAGAATGGTAAGGACGATGACCTTGAGGATGCTGTGGACGTCGCAGATGCCTTTGGTAGTATAGACGATGTAGAGCTTTCCAACTTCCTGAAAGAGGAGGTGAAGAAGAACTACGAGCAGGCATTTTCGAAGCGCAGCCGCAAGGGTGTGATCGTTTACGGTCTCCTTTCAACCTTGTTTGATGGGGCCAAGAGCACTTCGGAAGAAGATGCCATACGCCAATCTCAGGCACTGGAACTGCCGCCTATCAACCTGGTTCAGTATAAGAGCCTGGCAGGTGGCGACAGTGTAGGTACTGTCTACCAGCAGTTCTTCTTTTATGGAGATGAGGACGGTATCAACTCATACCGCAGCTTCCTGGGTAACTTTAAAGACGGTAAGTGGAAAATCGTTCCCAGCCAATACTGGACAACTATAACCTCAACTTCAGGAAAGCCGATAGTTATCTATGCGAACCAACCACTCAAAGAGCCTGAGGATGAAACTGCCCAGAACAAGCTGGGTGAGTACCTGGCTGAGAAGGGCATCCATCCAACCATAGTGGTTCACCGCGGTCACAGTTACCACCTGCCTTTCACACTTGAAAGGTTGCAGAAGGAAGCCCGTGTGGTGATACTGGGTTCTTGTGGTGGTTACCATAACCTTGCTACCGTACTTAACCAGTCGCCTGACGCGCATATCATATCCTCTAAACAGGTGGGCGCAATGAACATCAACGAGCCGATCATCAAGGTCATCAATGACCAGTTGCTGGCCGGCAAGAACATCAACTGGATAACAACCTGGAACAGCCTGGAGACCTTGTTCGGGGCTAAAAGGAACGGCCACCTTAAGGAACTGTTTGATGACTACGTGCCCCCGCACAAAAACCTGGGCGCCATCTTCATCAAGGCTTACCGCAGACAATTTAACTCCAGCGAGGACGAGGATAGTTAAGCTAGCCTGCCAGCCACAAATTGGTGTATATACCGGTTGACCAGGTCAGCGCGTTCGATATGTACAAAGTGGCCACAGGACGGAATTATCTCAAGTTTTACTTTAGGTATATTCGAACAGGCTGTTTGAGCTATTTGTTTTGTTGAAGTGTGGTGAATTAATTTATTGGGAACCAATCCGTCATGATCTCCAAAAATAACCAGTGTTTCCTGTCTTATCAGGTGTAGTTTATCGTATACTGGTTCGTTCATCATGCCAGAAATGCAGGCCTGTATCATTGCCCGGTAGTCCTTCAATGGGTAGGTTCGAAGCAACTCAATGAGCTCATTGGCGATAGAGTCTGCCGCCGGGTGACGGCGGAAAAAACTCATATGAATGGTCTTGTCCAGGCTGTTCTCCTCCGACGAAAAGAAGTCGAGCAGGTGAATGGTGGACAGGTACATGGTCTTCTCAAAGGCAGTAAAGGTCTCGAACCCCGCCGGGGCGCAGAGCACCAGCTTTTCGGCAACAAGGGGCGCGTTGATGACCAGGTTCATGGCTACCTGGCCGCCCATGGAATGGCCTACCAGAGTGACGTTAGTTAATCCCAGCTGGTAGATCAGATCGTACACACAGCCTGAGAAGAATTCGATACTGTATGGATAGTCCCCTCTCCCTGAAAACCCATTACCGGGAAGGTCTATAGCGATACATCTAAAGTGTTGCTTCAGATGATCGATGTTATATTTCCAGCTTAGGGCGTAGGTAGCGAGGCCATGTACAAAGACGAGTGTCCTGTCACCGGCACCCTCGTCTATGTAGGCGATATCGCAGCCGTTGGTCAACCGGAGGTTATGTATCTTATATGGGGTTGGGAATGGCTTTATCATGCTGACTTGAAGATAGCAGGCTCTACAATTTTGACAAAACTGTGGACAAAACTTCTACACATCATAAACAGGCTTCCATGTTTCAAGCTATTATTCGGGCGCTTCATCCACTCTTCAGATCTTAACATTACATCTTACTAAAATCATATTCAATTTAATGCAGGTGTAAACTGCACAGCTTTACACCATATCAAAATCCAGGCGTTGTAATACGGCGGAACCAAGTCGTTCTTTTCATCAACATTCTTGCCGTATCCGTTCCTCATGGCATATTCTTTACAGTTCATCGATGCAATATAACAATGCATTTTTCAACTCTTTCTTCATAAAATCTCAAATTTCAATCCTATGGCAGAAAACAAAAATCAAGGCTCATCGTATAGCCCAGGACAATCAAACCAAGGTAACCAAGGCCGAAGCGGCAATCTCGGTGGCTCTCAAAGTGGCGACCTGTCTTCTAACCGCGGCTTAGGCTCTTCTGACGAGGACCTGCAGCAGAACGTATCTACAGGCGGAAGCCAGGGTGGTTCTCAAAGCGGCTCGCAATCAGGACGTTCAGGCTCCCAGAGTGGTCAATCTTCCCGTTTGAACGAGGAAGACGAAGATCTGGATACTGAAGGTGGCTCTCAATCAGGACGCAGCAACACCAGCGGCAACCAGTCTGACCTCGGACGCAGCGGATCACAAGGTGGTTCGCAAAGCGGTTCCCAGTCAGGCCGTAGCGGTTCTTCAGGTTCAGACCTGGGCAATAAGCGCTAAGACCTGTATTGAACTAACAGATTTATACCCTCCGGCGCGTTTTTCCCGGAGGGTATAAAATTTCCGGGCCCTGCCTGAACCTGATGGAACGGTTTTTATATCCATTAGGCGTTGAAAAGAACTTCAAAACTCATGATATAAGTAAAAGCCAACACTAACTTTTACTTATCACTATGTAAAGCTAGTTTTCAGTTGTGTGTGTGATTAATGAAAAAAGTGCGCTATTCCTAGCGCACTTTTTATCTTTTAGCATCTTTCGATCACCCATTTGGCAACCGCCGGTGCAAGCTCTTTCTGCGACTTGCCGCCAACGAACACCCCGATGTGCCCGCCGGGGAAAGGATAACCTTTCTTATCCTTCGAGCCGATGGCGTCCATCACAGGCAGCGTACTCTCGTTGGGAATAATTCCATCATCGGTAGCGTATACATTGAGGAAAGGAATGGTCATGTTCTTCAGGTTTACCTTGCGGCCACCCAGTTCCATTTCACCTTTTATCAGTTTGTTGTCGCGAAACAGGTCTTTGATGTATTTGCGGTACATCTCGCCCGGTATGGCAGGCAGGTCGCCCTTCCATTTTTCCATGCGCAGGAAGTTCAGCATCTTGTCTTTGTCCTCCAGCGAGTCCATCACACCGAGGTATTTGCTGATGTTCATGCTTGGTTTCAGGAAGCCAAACGCCTGGTCGATCATTTCGCCGGGAATTGTTCCGAGTTGATCCACCATTGCATCTACATCCACATGTTTGGTCCAGCGATAGAGCATACAACTGTTGGTAGAGAAATCGTAAGGAGCCACATACGTGGTGAGCGATTTCAGTTTCTCGGGATAGAGCGATGCATAGATCATAGAGAAAGTGCCGCCCTGGCAGATACCCATCTTGTGGATCTTGTCGACCTTGTTGCTTTTGCGCACAAAGTCAACTGCATCATTCATATAGCCATCGATATAGTCTTCCATGGTCTCGAACCTGTCGGCCTTGGTAGGGTAGCCCCAGTCCATGATGTAGATGTCCAGCCCTTCGTCTATCAGCTTTTTCATCAGGCTGCGGTCGGGCTGCAGATCCAGCACATCGTGGCGGTTCAGCATAGCGAACGAAACAAGCACCGGCGTAGCGCATTTAGCAGGCGTCTCGCGTATATAATGGTAGATCGACACGTGGTCCCTCTTCCATACAAGTTCTTTGTTAGTTGTTGCAACCTCTACATTTTCAATTGCTTGTAAAGTCTCGTAGCCTTTAGCCAGTTTCTGGGTAGTGGAAGTCAGTTCCTCCATAATGCCTGCCGGGTTCCAATTCATAGTCTTAAAAAATTTTGCGCGAAGTTAAAGAGAATAATTTTGAATAATATGATTA
>CAMPKG010000179.1 GCA_946887085.1 uncultured Sphingobacteriales bacterium | reverse complement strand
TAGCCTTTGCTATCAAGATGCCGATCTTCCCTTTCCACACCTGGCAGCCCGATACGTACGAGCAATCACCTACTCCTGTTACTATTATACTTAGTGCATTGATGGTGAAGATGGGAATGTTTGCTACGCTGCGCTGGTTGATACCTGTGGTGCCTGAGGGCGTATTCTTCTGGTCGGAGACGGTGATCATACTCTCCATTATTGGTATCGTTTATGCTTCTTGTCTTGCCATTGTGCAAACAGATATGAAACGCCTGATCGCCTATTCGTCTATTGCACACATGGGACTGATGAGCGCAGCCGCGTTTTCTCAAACGAATGTTGGCCTACATGGCCTGATCGTGCAGATGTTCAACCACGGGATTAACATTACCGGTCTTTGGTTGATAGTAAGCATGGTGGAGCAGCGCTGGGGTACCCGCGATATGGCAAAACTGGGTGGTATGGCAATAACTGCACCATTGATGGCCATTTGCCTGGTGATCATTTCGCTGGCAAATATCGCGCTGCCGCTGACCAATGGTTTCATCGGCGAATTCATGCTGTTCAACGGATTGTTCCAGACTGCGTCAAACTATAATGTGGTGTATATGGTTGTCGCTGGCCTTGGTATTATCCTGGGTGCGGTGTACACATTGAATATGGTGCAGAAAACAGCATACGGTAGCCCGGCCGCCATGGTAGTACAAAAAGATCTTACGGCAAACGAATATATAGGACTGGCAATAGTTATTGCGCTCATTATTGTATTAGGCGTGTACCCAGCACCGTTGCTGGATATGACTGCCGGTGCAGCCAATATGATCGCACCTTAGTTTTTGACATTTAACTTTTGAAACTGCAATGAAAGCAATTATTGCTGCAACGATAATAGGAGTGATACTGATGTTTGCCGGGTTCTTGGTAAACGACCGGAGGTCTGTGGTAACACTTGCCATAGTTCTCTTGCTGGCATTGTTTGGCGTCAATATCTGGGATCTGGTTTCTGCTCCGGGCGATGCACCGCAGGTGTTCTTCAACAACATGCTGCGCATCGATCGCTATTCTCTTTGGTTCAATACGCTGATGACGGGCTGCACTGTATTATATGCCCTGCTCGTGAGCACCGAGATACGCAAAGTAGGGATACATGTTGCTGAATATTTTGCATTGATCTGTTTCATACTGGTTGGTGTGTATTTGCTGTCGGGCTATAACAATATGCTGATGCTGTTCCTTGGCATCGAGATCATGTCGATACCGCAGTATATACTGGCAGGCAGTGATAAACGTAACCTGAAGAGCAGCGAAGCCTCATTGAAGTATTTCCTGATGGGAGCGTTCTCTACGGGTATATTGCTGATGGGTATTACATTATTGTACGGTGCGACAGGGTCATTCAATATCCAGGATTTTACCTTCCTGCAAAACAATATGCTGAACCCGATGGCTTTGTCAGGTATTTTGTTCCTGCTCATCGCATTTGGGTTCAAGGTTTCGGCGGCGCCAATGCATATGTGGACACCGGACGTTTATGATGGAGCTCCCACACCGTTTACCGCCTACATGGCAACCATAGTAAAAGCGGGCGCTTTTGTCGCGTTCCTTCGCTTGTTCAGTGTAGCTTTTGGTGCGCTCAGCGACCATTGGATGCTGATACTGGCTATCATTACTGCGGCCACTCTACTTGTAGGAAACGTCACTGCAGTGTTCCAGCAGAGTGTAAAGCGTATGCTGGCGTATTCATCTATCGCCCAGGCAGGTTTTATGTTATTTGCTGTGGTTGCAGTAAATGCAACCGCATGGCAGGGGATGATCATCTATGCTGTTGCATACAGCATTGCAACCATCGGAGTATTTGCTGTGCTGATGAAGCTGAAAGACAATACCTATGACGGCTTCAACGGACTTGCAAAAAGCCAGCCGGCGTTGGCGTTCTTCACCACTGTTTTCATTCTCTCACTTGCCGGTATTCCGTTGACAGGCGGCTTTATGGCAAAATATTTCGTACTGCTGGCTGTTGTGGAGCAGGGGCAACTGATGTGGCTGGTCATCTTCGGATTGCTCATGGCTGCGATCAGCGTGTATTACTATTTTCGCGTCATCATGGCCATGTACTTCAAAGAAGGAAATCCAGAATTCAGTACAGAAGTTAGCAGTTCAGACAAGTTCTTGCTTGGACTTACCTGCGTGCTGGTGATACTACTGGGCGTGGCACCTCAACTATTTCTCGGAAATATCTAAGCCAGCTTAAGTTTGTTGGCTACTGCCTTGCGGAGCAATGTGCTGGCTCTGTACCTGTCTTCGTGGTACTCGTTATAAAGGCTGTCAAGCGTATCCAACACTTTTTCAGCGCTCAGTTCATCACACCATTGCAATAATCCTTTTGGATAATTAACCCCTTTGGTCATAGCCAGGTCCAGATCTTTTGGTGATGCTATATTTAAATGAAGTGCTTCAACAGCTTCGTTAATTAGCATGGCAACAATGCGTTCAACTAATTTTCTACCTAACTCGTTGTCGTTGTTTGGCTCAGGTAGAGTGGCGCCATCGGCGTAGTTATAAAAACCCCTTCCTGTTTTGCGGCCAAGCCAGCCGGCTTCCAGCAAGCGCTTTTGAGAAAATGATGGTTTATAGCGTGGGTCGTAAAAGAACGATTGGAAGACAGTTTCAGTTACTACATAGTTCACGTCATGGCCGATATAGTCCATCAGTGTGAACGGCCCCATGCGAAAGCCTCCGATGGAGGTCATCGCCCAGTCGATGGTAGGCATGTCAGCGATGCCCTCTTCATATATGCGTATAGCCTCGCCATAAAATGGACGGGCAACACGGTTGACAATAAAACCGGGAGTGTCTTTTGCAATAACAGGCACTTTACCCCATTCTGTCATCAGTTGTTTTGCTTCCGCTATAAGACCTTCATCCGTTTGAACGGCAGGTATCACTTCAACCAGAGCCATAAGGGGCGCGGGGTTGAAAAAATGCAGTCCCAGCACACGGTCAGGCTTGTTGCAGGCTGCCGCGATAGAAGTTACTGACAGGGATGATGTATTACTCGCCAGCACACAATCCTCTTTCACTACCTGTTCAACCGCGGCGAATAGTTTTTTCTTGATGTCCAGGTTTTCGATAATAGCTTCTATTACCAGCTCGCATGATGCGAAATCACTCAATTCGGTGGCATAAGTAAAACGGTCGAGTATCTCCTGCCCATTAGTGATCTTTCCCTTTTCTTTCAGCTTCCGGATGGTTTCCTGCAGGTTAGCCCTGGCTTTTTCCAAAGCTGCGTGGTTAGTATCATACAATACCACCGTATGCCCTGCCACAGCAGCCACCTGCGCTATACCTGCGCCCATGGCGCCTGCGCCAACTACTCCTATCACAGAATGTTTGGGGAAACTCATTGCTATTTCTTTTTTCGGTTGAGGATACTCCAGTCGGTATTCTCTTTAACGATCGTATTCGTTAAGCGGCCAAGCCCGTCTATTTCCATCTCAACTACATCGCCCGGCTGCAGCCATTGTGGTTTGAAATTCGGATCGTTCAGCAGGCCGGTACCGTTCAACTCAAGGAAACAGCCCGTTCCAACAGTGCCGCTGCCTATCACGTCGCCGGGAAGTACATCGACTCCATAAGCACAACGCTCGATGATCTCGGCATAGGTCCAATCCATATCGCCTGTATTTCCTTCACTTACCAGTACGCCATTTACCCAACAGCGCATTTTCAGGTTGTAATTATTACCGGTATGTCCGTCTTTGGCAGGTATGCGGTATTGCTCCAGTTCATCAGGTGTTACCAGCATTGGGCCGATGACCGTGCTGAAATCCTTACCCTTAGCCGGGCCCAGGTTCAGCAACATTTCTTCCATTTGCAGGGTACGGGCGCTCATGTCATTCATGATCATGTAGCCTGCAATGTATTGATCGGCCTCGCCGGCTTTTATATTCCTGCCTTTTTTACAGATAACGATGGATGACTCCAGCTCAAAATCCAGTTTCTGGAAATGGTCGGGCATGCAGCGAATTTCGCCGGGGCCCTGCACTGCATTGTGGTTGGTGAAGTAGAAGATCGGATACTGGTCGAACTCAGGTATCATATCCACTTTGCGGTTGCGGCGGGCGGCTGCAACGTGCTGACGGAAGGCATAACCATCGCGGCATGAAGTGGGGCGGGGCACCGGTGCAAGGATCGTAGCACCAGTAAACGAAATGCCTTGCTGCGACGAACGCCCGGTCTTTATTTCTTCTTCAGCTCTGCGCGCCGTGTCTATTAGTGCTTCCCAGTTATTCAGCAGTTCCATCATAGTTGACGGAAGTTCTGAATTCGCCGCATTGGTGTCGTAAAGTGTGTCATTAACCAGGAAAGCGAGCTGCTCCCTGTCTTGTTTAGAATATGTGACCAGTTTCATTATTGCCGGTTTGAGGGCGTAAAATTAATAGTTTAGGTGGTATAAGAAATCTTTATTTACACGTTCCTATTGCCTTAAATTGCATTGTTTATTATTGCACCATGGCATCATACGAACAGATATTTGAGAACAACAAACAATGGGTGGCCACTAATGTCGCCAAAGACGTTGATTTTCTTGAAAAACTCTCCAGCGATCAGCACCCGGAGTACTTGTATATCGGCTGCTCGGACAGCCGTGTGCCTGCCAACGAAATAATGGGGCTGGCGCCGGGTGAAGTGTTCGTGCACAGGAATATTGCCAACCTCGTGCACAGTATCGACCTGAATGTGATGTCTGTTATCAACTATGCTGTAGCTCATCTGCATGTAAAGCACATCGTAGTGTGCGGGCACTATAATTGTGGTGGGGTAAAAGCAGCGATGACACCGAAGGACCTTGGTATCCTGAACCCCTGGCTGCGCAACATTCGCGATGTATACAGGCTACATGAGAAGGAACTGGATGGGATCACCGACGAACACAAAAAGTACAATCGCCTGATAGAACTGAATGTGGAGGAGCAATGCCGCAACGTAATAAAGACAGCAGTAGTACAACAATCCTATGTTCACAATCAATATCCTGTTGTCCATGGCTGGGTATTCGACTTGAAAACAGGCTTGCTGAAAGACCTGAATATTGATTTCAAGGCTATCCTGAAAGACATCCAGAAAATATATGACCTGACAGGATCATAGCTCTGTAGGTTAAAATATCATCGGTCAAGGTTTCCTAACTTTGCGACGGCAATGTATTACCTGCTGCTGGCAATTGTCTATCTGTTATCTCTCCTGCCGTTACGGCTGCTGTATGTTCTTTCCGACATCATATTCGTGATCGCCTATTACATTGCAGGCTACAGGAAGGAGATGGTGCTCGAAAGTTTGCAGCATGCTTTTCCAGAGAAGAATGTTGAAGAGCTAAAACATATACGTCGTAGCTTTTATCGTAATTTCTACGATCAATGGATAGAGACCCTCAAGCTGTTATCGATTTCAAAGGAAGAACTAAATAGACGGGTAACCGGTAACTGGGAAGTATTTCAACAGCTGCATACCGCGAATAAAAACGCTTGTGCTCTGTTAGGCCATACCTTCAATTGGGAATGGGCTAATGTTGCCTGCCAGTATAATGTGCAGCAACAGTTCGCAGGGATTTATATGCCCATCGATAACAAAGCGTTTGACAGGCTGATAAAAAAAGTACGTGCACGTAGCGGAGCCTGGCTGATTTCTATGAAGGCAAAAAAGGGTATGCAGCGGCTCAGCAATGTCAACCACATAGTCGGCCTCATCACCGATCAGAACCCATCGGACCTGCAGCATGTAACATGGCATTCTTTTCTGAATCGCGAGGCTCCGTTCTTTACCGGGCCGGAGAAGCTTGCAAGAAGAGAGAAAGCTGCGGTTGTTTTTGCCGGAATAAAAAAGATAAAAAGAGGTTATTATGAGGTCATGCTGGAGAAGGTGGCTGATGATGCCTCATTAATAGAGCGGGGCGCCATCATGAATGCTTATGTGGCTTTTATGGAGCGGCAGATAAAGGAACAGCCTGAGAACTGGCTATGGACACACCGCCGCTGGAAACACACGAGAGCTTAAGGGGTTAGTACTTTTTGAATGCGGCTTTCGAGATGGAAATGTATTTTATTATCGCAGGGCTTTGCGTCGCCGTCCAGCTGCATCATGTTCAGTGATGGATGCGATATGATCACTTCTTTCCCTCTGTAATGCTTTACGTACGGGCTTTTCAACAGCGAACCCTTCATGGCACGCATCACCAGCGCACCTCCCAGCATTTTGGGAAATTTCCGGATGATCACGATATCGAATAATCCATCCGTCCAGCTGGCTTCCGGGGCTATCTGGAAGTTGTACCCGAACTGCTTGCCGTTGGCTACGCTGATGAGAAAAGCTTTTTCAGTGAACTCCTTGCCGTCGATATTGATATGCCAGTTGTTTTCCTTGTACATCCAGAGATGTTTGGTGACGAGCCAGCTATAAGCTGCAAATCCCCTGCGTTTGCTTTTGGCAAATTCGCTGGAGATAAGCACATCAAATGCAACCCCAGCGTTGCTGATGAAAGGTACACCGTTGGCGAAGCCAACATCGATCATAGAACTATTGCCCTTGTTGATGATGTCGATAGCTTTTGCCGTATCCCTGGGTATGCCCAGGGTCCTTGCCATACCATTGCCCGAACCTTTTGGTACAATGGCCAGCGCGGTGTCGGTACCCCACAGGCCCGCAGCCACATCGTTAACGGACCCGTCGCCTCCAACGGCTACCACAGCATACACTCTTTTTTCAGCAGCTTCACGTGCCAGCTCAGTGCCATGATTGCGGTATTCGGTATGTTGTATCTCGTAGCTGTATTTTTCCTTGTCAAGTGTCCGCTCTACCACAGCCTGTATGGCTTTCTCCCTGTCTATCCCGGATTTTTTATTGACTATAAAGACAAGGTGCTTCCTGCTCATACGATCCGGGCTTTTAAGCTGAGATCCATGCTTACAGCGTGATGTATGATGGCGCCGACCGAAATGAAATCAACGCCTGTTTGTGCGTAAGCAACAATGTTATCCAGGTTAATACCTCCCGATGCTTCTGTTTCGTATTTGCCTGCTATCAATTCCACAGCTTCTGCCAGTTGCTGAGGGGTGTAATTGTCGAGCATGATGCGATGTACCCCACCAACTGCCAGCACACGGCGCACATCATCCAGTGAACGTGTTTCCACCTCTATCCTGAGATCGAGGTTGTTGTTTTTAAGATACAAGTTAGTGCGTTCAATAGCCCGCTCGATACCACCGCAAAAATC
>CAMPKG010000178.1 GCA_946887085.1 uncultured Sphingobacteriales bacterium | reverse complement strand
GTTGATGAGTCTGTACAGGAGCGTATCGAGTTTCTTATTCACCGCGTACATTTTCAAGACCTTCAGCACGAACTGTTTGAGTGGAGCCATTCAAAAAATCCTGAACTTCTTCGTGGCGCGATCATCGTTGCAAAGTACCAGTTCCCCGATCTTAACGTCCCTTCCATACTCAGCCAGTTCGACCAGATAAGGCGTAACATCTGGCTGGAGCTGAACAGCTATCTCACACCGCTGGAACAGGTAAACGTTTTTAACAGCATACTTTACAACTATTATAAATTACAGGGCCACGAGCTTACAGAACGTGAGCCTAAATACTTTTTCATCAACCAGGTACTTGAAAGCAAACAAGGTAATGCCTACTCGCTAGGTGTGCTGTACCTCGCATTGTGCGAGTTGCTGGACATCCCCATCTTTGCTGTTGACATACCCAGGCAGTTTGTATTTGCTTACATAGACACACTCCATCACTTTCTCAGCCCTGCCGATGAGGTGATGCAACAGATACAATTCTTCGTGGATCCAATGAATGGCATGGTGTATACACAGAAAGATGTAGATGCCTACCTGCGTAAGATCAATGCCCGCGACCGTGAACAGTATTTTACACCGCTGCTCGCCAAGCGTGTCATCTACAAAATGCTCGAGGAGCTTAACCTTTGCTACAAATACCGCCGCGAAGAGCAGAAGGCCGAAGAGGTCCAGCAACTAATGCAAATACTTATTACTAATCGAGAAGGCTAATCCACCCTATATGCTTTTTTTACGATCTGCAGCGTTGCTGCTTGCCATGTGTATCTCCCTCACATCGTTTTCTCAGGGACGGGAATTTTTAAAGCCTGACTATGACGCTATAAAAAAGGCCACGCACGATAAGGGCTCAGCCTACTATTACCCATCACTGTTCGAGCGATACAAGTCAAATGATACCACGTTAACACCTGATCAATATAAATACGTGTATTACGGCTATTTCTTCAACAAAGCGGACGATACAGCTTCTCTCGAAAAATTATCGGAGGAAACAAATGAGATCAGGACAATATTGTCAGCAGAAAATCCGGGCGAGGCCGATCTGAAGCGTGCTTTGCAGTTGTCCCTTAAGCATGTTGAGCATGCCCCGTTCGATTTGCGGAAGCTTAATTACATTTATCGCATCAACATGAATCTCGGGGATACGGTAAACGGACGTAAATACTTTGAACGAGTAAGAGGACTCATTCGTACCATATTGAACTCAGGCGACGGCAGGACCGATGAGACAGGCTACCATATACTTGATGTTTCGCATGAGTACTTTGTTCTGAGTGTATTAGGCTATGAAAGTACAGGGCAGAAGCTTACCCCTCATCCCTGCGACTACCTGACATTGAAATCCAACGAGGATAATTTAGAAGGGATATACTTTGACGTTACTCAGATCTTTGCCGGATACAATGAGATGTTCAAGGATGTCGGGAAAGACTTTCTTGAAACAGGATCCCAGAAGAAAAACAGGAAAAAGCGATGAGGTTGTTTTTGCTAATAATGCTGTGCATCTTTTCAAGATGTTTTGCACAGCCTGCAATTGAATTCCCTAACATCATCATAGACGTCGGCGAGATCTGCGAGGGGCCTGAGTATGAACTCGTCTGGTACTTTAAAAACACAGGCAATCAGCCCCTTGCTATCACTCGCGTTAAGAACTCGGGCTCTATCCTCGCCGGCTACTATTCAGGCGAGCTCATTTGTCCCGGTTTTGAAGGAAAGATCAATGCCAAACTATTTACCAAAGGCTGGAGCAATAATGCCTTCAATAAATCTTTTCTTGTTTCCACGAACGCCGGCAATGTCCTTCTTACAGCCAAAGGCTTCATCAGGCAAAGGGACAGTATTTCAAAGAACTTCTATAAAACCACATTCTCCAACGCCGCTCTTAATGCTGATATCTACGACGTGGGCCATGATGCAATTATTCTATCTGGCAAGGCCTACTACAACATTCAGCCCGGCGACATCCTTTTCCAGGACCTTGACTGCGGCGCCGCCTGCGATGCCATCGAATCGGTTACAGAGGGCGCAAACGGCATGGACTTTTCTCACTGTGGCCTCGTCGTGCAGCAGGGCAACGATATGGTTGTGGTGGAGGCTTACGGCGCTGTTAAGGCCACTCCGGTTGATAGCTTCTTTGCGCGCTCAACGGATGCCAACGGCAAACCCAAAGTACTTATCGGCCGCGTTAAAGAACAGTACATGCAGGTCGCTGACGAGAGTGCCGAACTTGCAAAACAATACATCGGCAAGGCTTACGACAACAGTTTCGACATCAAAAACGACAGCTATTATTGTTCGGAACTGTTGTTTGAAGTGTTTAAGACAGCTAACAACAACAAACCATTCTTTCCGCTCAACAAAATGACCTTCAACCTGCCGGGCTCTAAACAACCTATGCCCTTTTGGGTTGATTACTTCAGCAAACTGAAGGTTCCTATTCCTGAAGGCCAGCCCGGCATCAACCCCGGCGCCATGTCGCGGAGCGATAAGCTGGAGCTGATAAAGCCCGAACGCTTATAACGCTACTTCGGCGGAAACTTTGCATCGATATCTTTCAACGCAAAAGTTTCTTTTACCCTGATGCCTTTCTCCGTGCGCTGTAGTGTGCAGCATTCGATCTTCGGATCGTGCTCGAAGAAGAGTACCCAGTTCTCATCGACGGCCTGGTTAAGTATCGTGTGTTTTTCCTTCAGCGTATCCAGCGGGCGCATGTCATAGGCCATCACCCATGGCATCGACACGTGTGCGGCGCTTGGTATCAGGTCGGCACAGAAGAGCACCGTGGTATCGTTGTATTTTATCTGCGGCAGCATCATGGCATCGGTATGACCGTTGACGATGCGCACGTTGATATCCGCTATCCATTCACCGCCATCGGGCACGTCTACAAAATGAAACCGCGCAGCGTCCTGCATGGGCAATATGTTCTCTTTCAGGAACGATGCTTTCTCCCGTTCGTTGGGGTTGGTGGCCGACTGCCAGTGCTTTTCGTTCGTCCAGTAGGTGGCGTGTGGAAAGGCTGGCACCAGCTTATCACCTTCGCGTTTTACCGAACCTCCGCAATGATCAAAATGCAGGTGGGTAAGAAACATATCGGTAATGTCGTCCGGTGTAAAACCATGGGCAGCCAAAGAGCTCACCAGTGTATCCTCGCCATGCGGGTGATAAAAGCTGAAGAACTTGCTATCCTGTTTATCCCCCATGCCGTTATCTATCAGTATGCGGTAATTGCCATGCTCCACCAGCATGCATCGCATGGCCCAGCTGCACATATTGTTGTCATCAGCCGGGTTGGCTTTGCTCCACATCGATTTCGGTACTACGCCGTGCATGGCGCCGCCATCCAGTTTAAAATATCCTGCGTTGATGCTAAATAGTCTCATGTCAGATAACAGTAGCTTTTAAATGTTCTTTTTTCGCTCGTACAATTGCAAGGTACAAAATGACAGCGCCTACGGCAAAAAAGCTGATGAGCGCGATAATGGAATTGCGCATGCTGCCGGTGATCTCTTCGATATAACCGAAAGAGAACATGCCTATTACAATAGCGACTTTCTCCGTTACGTCGTAAAAACTAAAAAATGATGCCGTGTCTTTTGTCTCCGGCATCAGCTTGGAATAAGTAGAGCGGCTCAGCGACTGTATGCCACCCATCACCAAACCCACAACTGCACCCACTATGTAAAACTCTGTGGCCGTCGTTATAAAATATGCCCAGATGCAAATACCTATCCAGATAAAAAGTACACCCAGCAATACTTTCAGGTTGCCAAACTTTTCAGAAAGCCTTGCCATAAGCCATGCGCCGATAATGGCTACCAGCTGGATGATGAGTATGGTTGTGATGAGTTGTGTAGATTCCAGTTTCATCTCCTTGCTTCCGAAAATAGTAGCGGCGAGCATAACGGTCTGCACGCCCATGCTGTAGAAGAAGAATGCGCCGAGGTAGGTTCGTAATACGCTAAGATGCTTTACCTGGTTCCATACTTTCCTCAGCTCGTGGAAGCCGTTGGTGAAAATGTTGTGTTCCGGGTGCTGCGCCATGGGTTTGCCCTTAGGCAGGCGCAGCAAAGGGATATGCGCAAAGCCAAACCACCATATACCCACTAGCAGGAAGGAAATACGCGATGCGTGGCCGACCGTGATGCCAAAAGTATCGGGGGCAAGTACGAAGACGAAACAAATGATCTGCAGGATGACGCTGCCGATATAACCGTAAGAAAAGCCTTTGGCACTTACACGGTCGCGTTCTTCTTCGGCTGCTATCTCCGGGAGGTAAGCATTGTAGAATACAAGGCTGCCGCAATAGCCAATGGCAGCTATGGCAAATAAAATAATACCTAGCTCCAGGGTTGACAGCTCAAAGAAGTAAAGGCCACAGCAGGCAACGGAGCCTATGTAGCAAAACAACTGCATGAAGCGCTTTTTATTGCCCCTGTAGTCGGCGATGGACGAAAGAATAGGAGAGAGGAAGGCGATCACCAGGTAAGCCGCCGCCAGGGCATAGTCGAACAATGCTGTATTGGTGAACGTGCGCCCAAAGAACTCGACCTTGTCGTTGATGATCTTATCGCCTTCTTTGGTTGATGTGATGGCCTCATAATAGGCCGGGAATATGGTGGAGGTAATGACGAGGTTATAGGCCGAATTTGCCCAGTCGTACATGGCCCAGGAACGCTGTACTTTTTTATTGGAGTCGACAGTCATGCAAATAGACGTAAGTGTGTGATGTGGCTAAGATAGGGAATAAGCATAAATCATATCTGTTGTTGAATTTTGTTGAATTTCAGAGCTCGTAACCCTCAGATTCCCGTTTCCAGCCTTGCGACAATTTCCAGTCTAAGTCTATGGCTCTCAATAGTTCAGCATGGGTGGGCCCTACCTCGTAGGTCAGCTCCTTACCGTAACAAACAACAGTTTTTGTTGTTTTTAATTGTTGCCGAACGATCAAAGCCAGCTCTTTTCGCTTGTCCAGCCGGGCAAGCACTTCTTCATTGAACTTATGCTCCAGCTTGCGTTCTGCCTTTTGTTGTGCATAGACCACCGACTTGCGGATACGTTCCCTGACCCGGGTGTTTTTCAGCAGGCGGCATGCGCTTTTGTAGGCCGAACTTGGTTTGCAATTGGGGTAGGCGGCGAGATAAGCCCGGGTCTTATCTCCGTGAAGGATCATCTCCTGTATGAACCTTTCGTGTGCAAGGTTGATAGTTGCCATGTGACAGAGTTTTACTATGGCAAATATACGTAATATTGCTAAATTTTATCGACACGACCACCAGATAATTTATACCAGTTTTGCACTAATTACTGAAGTCGTTAAAACCTGAACCCAAACGAAAGTACAATAGTGCTTCTGCTACCGCTCGATGTAGCATATTGTTTAGTAGTGAGGTCCAGGGAGCTGTATTCGGCGCTGTTAGCAAGCGTCTTTAATGTCCAGTACATGCTTAGGCCTTCTTCTTTCAATACGCGCAGGTAGCCAAGGCCAATGCCGGTGTGTATGCCACTGGTGCTTTCATCTGTGTGTATGATTGTATTCTCGTGTTTGTGAGCGGCTGCTTTTTTATAAAAATTCATTCCTACATCAAGAAATGCCAATATTTGATTTTTTTTCCGGGGAAATACGGTGAAGCGCAGATCCCCAAACAGGGCAGGTACATAGCGTGGCTTATCGGCCACTGTTGGGAAAAAATGATGTACGTGCACGCCTGCACCTATACCTAAGAATTTAAGAGGATTGTAATTGTAGGTTGCCGACAGTCCGGGCAGCAATTGCGAACCGGAAATACCAACGTCAGTAAACAACTTGTGTTTTTGGGCGTCTACAGATGTGGAACTAAGCAAGCCAACAAAGATTAGGATCAGGTGTTTCATTGTATGTCCTGGCTTTTTGGGTTAACGAATATTAGTGTAGGTTTCGAGCGTGGTCACCGGCATCGAATTACTCACATCCTCAGCCCGTATTACAAGCTGGTTATATGTTAGTTCAGTAATTTCTCCGGTAATTGTATTCGTCCCGTTTTGGAATGTGCTGCCTTCGTCTAATATCAATCTTAGCCTGGTGTCATTGTCCACCAGCTCCCACGATAGTTCGTTTGCCTGATTATCTTCCCCGCATTTGTCAGCACCCTCGTTAACGGTCATAGTACCGTCGAGGTCGAAGGTCATAATGTCGTCCTGTTCGCAAGGCCGCCAGTTGCTGTACCGATCGATAACGGTATCGATGCCATTAATGTTGACAATTTTTGATGCCGATATTTTCCAGATACCTGCGTGCAGTTTTTGAGCTACGGGAGAATTGTTATGCTTTTTTGAGCAGGCAGTAAAGAACACGACTATACTGCAAATTGCCAGACATAAACTTAACGGCTTCATAGAGTGGTTTCAATAAAAATACAATTTTGACCTGATCGCTGCAAGAGCAAACATTTCTCAACGAGATTACCGGTTCACCACGATCCTGTCCACACGCACAGGCATGTCCTTTTTGTAGAAGCGTATAAAGTATACGCCGCTTTGCAGGTGAGAAATATCCAACAGCGTTTTGAAGCCGATGGTTTTGCCGGAATATGAACCTACCAGTTTCCCTGTTGCATCTGTTATCGAAATAGTTTCAGGTAGCACCGTGCTGAAATCAAGTTGCAGCTTATCGGATGCCGGGTTGGGGTAGATGCGGTAGAGATAATCTTTGGTCTGTGTATTTTCCTCAACCGAAAGAATTCCGTTCAATTTTACCTGCAGCACATCTATTGGTTCAACGCCTGTTGCAACTGCGCCCACGTTGACATCTATATAGAGGTTATTGGCAGCATCGGTAGGTTTAGCTACGCGCAGGAAAGCCGATAAAGAACTTGTACCGTTGCTCATACCGCGTGTATCTGCGCCGGCTACATTCGCTCCCTGCAAAGCAGCCATCAACCGTTTAGCTAATGAACCCTGTGTATTCAAAAATCTCGCCTGCATCGAATCCAGTATTTGCTGGCCAAGCAGGATATTTCCCTGTATCGCGTATCCGGGCCCCGTAATGTGGTTTTTATAAGGATCGCAATTTGAACCGGTAAAACCGGCTGACCTTGGTGAACCGCCATTGTAGTCAACTATGCCGTATTGCCTGCGCGATGAATCGGATGTAGCATCGTTGGCAGTTACCCAGTCAATAGCCTGCTGAGGCGAGTCGCCCGCGAGCATGCGGTTGACTGCAGCCGTTTGGTTGCCCGACATGTAGTAAGCC
>CAMPKG010000177.1 GCA_946887085.1 uncultured Sphingobacteriales bacterium | reverse complement strand
ATATAATATGCCTTGCAACCCTGTTTTCTGTCGTGGGCATCTGGGTCTCTGCGAAACTCACCCGTCCCAAAACCCGTATCGTGGAAAAGACGACCTATGTGTTGGACAAGCATTCGATACCGGATTTGAGCAGGAGAGAACTGGACGTTTTGCAACTGTTGGCAGAAGGCCTGAGTAATAAAGAAATGGCTGAAAGATTATTTGTATCGCAGAATACCGTCAAAACACATCTTTCCCGCATTTTTGAAAAACTGGATACGAACAATCGAACCGTTGCCATCGACAAAGCGAAAAGAGCCGGGCTGATCGGGTGAAAATATCGCCCATCGGGGTGAAAACGCTGTATTGACCGCTAAATAACCCGAACGGATGAACGGCAACACGATGCGCAGATGCAATTTTGCGATTCATCAAATCACAGTAAATGAAAAAAAACATCTTCGTCTTTGGCACCATTGCCGGCCTCATCCTCACCGGCTTCATGATGTATGCCGGCATCAAACTTTATAACAATCCCGGAGATTTCAGTGGCAACACCATCGTTGGCTTTGCGGGAATGATCGGTACCTACGCCCTGATGTTTGCAGGTATTAAAAATTACAGGGATAAGTATAACGGCGGCGTCATCAGTTTCGGTAAAGCTTTCAAGATCGGCTTCCTGATAGCCCTGCTGGCATCAACCTTTGTTGTTGTTACCTGGCTGGTGGCTTATTATGCATTCATCCCCGACTTCCTCGACAAATACTATTTGCACATGCAAATTATGGCTAAGACCGCAGAGTCTGTGGAGATGATGAAGCAGGCAGACCAACAAATGAAAGTGTACTCAATGTTTTATAAAACACCATTTGGCGTTGCATTTGTCACCTACCTCGAGGTATTGCCGATAGGCGTGGTTGTAGCACTTATCAGCGCTTTTATTCTGAAACGTAAAATCTCGAAAAATCAAAACGTATAGATCATGAAAATTGCAATGACAAGTGTCTTCGTACCCAACCCGGTAGAAGCACATAAGTTCTACACCGAAATTCTGGGCTTCAAAAGCCATACTTATATGCCGGAGCATTACCTAGCCATCGTCGTATCGCCCGAAGAGGAAGGTGGCGTAATGCTGCTGCTGGAGCCTAATCAAAACCCTATAGCCAGAACTTACCAGGAAGCTATATATAAGTCAAACCTCCCTGTGATCATATTCTCAACCGACAATATCCAGGCTGAATATGAGCGGCTTAAAGCACTTGGCGTGGTATTTCGCAAAGCTCCGGTGAAAACCGACTACGGCATCGAGACGATATTTGAAGACACCTGCGGCAACCTGATACAACTAATGCAATTGCCATAAAACAGAAATGGGTGGAAGCAGCTTCCACCCATTTTATTATTATCTCATCGGCGGCACTATCACCGTGACACCGGTTACCGGCTGCGCCGGAAACTCGCGCATATAAATATCGTACTTGAACTCAGGATGCTCTTCAAGGCGAGCATTATTCAATATTTCCACCCGCGCTGCGTTCAGGTCCACGTCAGCGATGAAAGCAGGCATAGTCATAGTCGTCTCCCAACTGTCGCCATCCCAGTAAGTATAGCCACGGTTAGGATCGTAGAAAGTGTAGTAATCGGGGAAATAAACATGCATGTTATTACGATAGCCATGTGCATTGGCCCAGGATGGCGGTGCTGATTTGATCTTTACCTTTTCGTCATCCATTTTTACCTTAGTAGTGCCGTCGTCTTTCTGTTTGATCTTCACTTTCTCCTGCGCATTGCAGAAGAACGGGAGAAATGCAAGCGCTACGCCTGCGGCAAGGAGTTTCATATTCATGGTTTGGAATTTTGCTTTATCCGCAAAAAAACCATACCGTTTAAAGCACATAATATTTAGATGGCTGGCATTGAGAATAAAATACTGCCTGACTACTACGGGCTATTGCAGAGCTTCCACATTTTTTGAATGCTATGTGAGCAACCGCTTGTTCGGTTTTACAATGGCACATACTATTGTTCTTAACATAGTCGATGGACACGTGCACCATTTCCCTGATCACGTCCAAATTCACATCGGCAAGCTTATTTACGTAGATGCAAGCTTTGGTGATCTTGTGTTTACCTAATCGCGCGAGCATCTCTTCGCGATTGTCAGGATCAGGCATCAGGTATAGTGTTATTGCTGCTTTCCTCGGTGAAAATGCAATGACCGGTGCATCGCCTTCATGGCCGCTTTCATATTTATAATGGTATGCGCCGAAACCAATGATAGACGGCCCCCACATTTTCGGCTGCCAACCGCTCTCCTTCTCCATCAGCTCTATAAGCTTCAAAGCATCCACACGTTTCTTGTCGTTTACTCCTTGAAGAAACTCCATCACATCCTGGCCGGTCCAGGTGGTTTTGATATCCGAGGTTGCCATTGCGGTTATTTGTGCATAAAATTAAGCCTAAACCGGGTGATTTTTCTGCTGTAAACAGATGATATATTTGCAATTCACAACCTAAAGATGCTACAACTGAACTTTAACCCTTTTCCTGTATTGGAGACCCAAAGACTGGTACTCCGGGCGCTGAGTACGAAAACAGACACCGACGTGCTTTTTGAGCTTCGCACCAATGAAGATGCAATGCGCTATATTAAAAAGCCGCTGCAAACCCGTGACGAGGTCATTCAGTTGATAGAGCGCGTCAATAACGACCATAACAACAACGATTCGATAAACTGGGCGATCACAACCAGGGAAAGCGATACAGTAATAGGAACAATTGGTTTCTGGCGTATTGAAAAGGCCCACCACCGCGCCGAGATCGGGTATATGCTGCATCCCTCCTACTGGCGGAAGGGTATATTAAATGAAGCGCTTTCTTCAGTTATGCAATATGGATTTGATGTTATGGGATTGCACAGCGTAGAAGGGCATACGGACCCACGCAATATAGCTTCGCAGGCGCTGTTACGCAAACATGGGTTTTCGCAGGAAGGTTATTTTAAAGAGAACTATTATTTCCAGGAGCAATTCTTCGACACGGTCGTTTTCTGCAAAATAAGGACGGCACAATAAAAACCTGCCTGATTTGTTTATTTTTAAGCAGATATACTGCTGAAACAACCGTTATGCGAAAGGCCGCGCTCCTGCTGATATGTTTTCCATTGCTCCTTGCCTGTAACAGGCAAGATCCCGCCCCTGCCAATAACCCGGCAGTATCGGTCTACGATTCGGGTTATTATACTTTTCCGGGGCAGTTAGGCAAAACCGGCACATCAGCCATTGTAGCGAAAGATGGGAACCTGGTTTTATGCGGGATGAACAGCGGCAGAGGCTATATCGTGAAAGCTGGCCTGGATGGTTCCATCACCTGGCGAAAGGACCATATGGTGTATGACGGCACCGAACTAATATCTATTGCAGAACGCAGCGATGGCGGATACATGCTTTGCGGGGCCGGCAAAACCGACCTGCTGGTGATCGCTACAACAGCCAGTGGTGAGCGTCAATGGCTGAAAAACTATGGCGATGGCAGCGTGACCGTCGCACGATGCATTGTTCGTACGGCTGACAACAATTATTTTATAGCCGGGCACAGCAGCATCAATGAATCAGCTGCCAACACAGACATCTTCCTGATGAAAATAAATGCAGGCGGCGAGGTACTGTGGAGGAAAATTATAGAAACACCACAGCAGGAATTATGCTATGCTTTGGCACCCATCGGCAACGATGTACTGGTAACCGGTTCGAAAATGGAAAACGCGGAACAACGCCTTTATTACCTTAAACTGGATGCCACCGGCAACAAGCTCTGGGAGAAAACGGGAACTGAAACGTATTGCAACGGTGCATACTCCATAGAAAGCAACGGCAATATCATTACCTGTGGTACCAACGCGATTGCCGGCTACAACTCTGCGATCATCATTAAGGCAGATGCATCGGGTAAAATGGTATGGCAAAAACAGCTCAGCGAGCCAACCAGCCACCTTGACATATCCTCTGTTTGCACAGTCAACGATGGTTTTCTGCTTGCGGGCACATCAAAAAACGTGGCAGGGGCATCCAATCCTTCCGACATTTTCATAGCCAAACTAGACGGTGAGGGTAACCTGCTATGGAAAAAAAAACTTGGCGGTGCTAAAGATGACGGAGCGTGTTTTATCACAGCAAACAACGGCAAAGTTATCATTGCAGGCAACACCGGCAGTTATGGTAAGGAAAATACAGATGGCAACACCTTCATTCTGCACACAGACAACAGCGGCAATATTGTTGACTAAACATTTCCCTGTTCCTTTAGCAACGCCCTACCCTGCTCCACGGTATCAATCGCTATTTGTTTGAGCTTAGTATTGCCGGTATCCATACGCTGTAACAACTGCTGGCATTCCCTGAGAAAGACATCAGCGAAATCAGGGTCTTCCCTGACTATTTCTTTGCAGTTGTCAATAATGTCAGCATATTTTATCGTTTGTGAGTCAGCACTGGTTGTAGCTATTCTATCCCGTTCCTTTGCTTTCCGCGTGCGGCGGTTCATTTTAGGGTAGTTGGCCTTTACGTAAACATCAGTCAACTCCACGACCAGGTCGACAGCGCGATCTGCGGTGGCTTCATCCATTATCGAGAGTAGGAATTCTCTCATCTCTTCTTTTGTTGTGGGCGTATCTTCCAGCACATCGTGCATCAGGGCTGCAGCCAGTACGGCGATATCATCAGAATACTGCCTGCATTGGTCCATTACCCTTACCGGGTGAACTATATAGCGATCCGGTGAGTATTTGCGCGTCTGCGAGCCATGGGCTCTATCCGTAAACTCAATTATCTTCTTCAGTACATCTTCCATCCCATCTAAATAAAAAGCACAAGTATTCACTTGTGCTTGATCAACAAAAAGCGTTCCGCTGTCTATTCACCATACGCGAATAAGCGTGCTGAAAAAACTAACGGAAACAATGTTCAGTTCAGGCGTAGGACGAAAGTACCGTCGGGTTTTACGAAAGAATGTGCTACCCTATCAGCTTCCAGGGTCTGCCCCTGTCTTTTCAGCCACTGGTACGTAGCGCGCACCAGCGTATAGGTTCCACGCAAGCCGTTATAAGGCTTGCCATGAGTAGAAAATAGCCCTCGCCTGTTCAGATAAGTGGCGAGCTGTTCCATGTTCCTTTTAGAACCATGTTTTGCGAGAGAGTTGGCCAGGTCTCTCACGTACTGTTTACTTGCTGCTGCTTTATCTACACTCATGCTCAAAAAATTTTGTTACTCTAAATTTAACCTAAACTTTATTAAGAGAAAAGCAAATATTGGCTCCAACCTCCTCCACAATAGAGAACGCATTGTCAATTAATTAGATAGCACAGAAAATTTATTCTGGTACAGAAATTGTGCATTGTTGAGCCTGTTTTGCACAATCCATTTTCTACAACAATTTCTCTTTGAACCAGCGCATCCTGTAAGCGTTCATAGCAGTACGGCCGAGGCTTTCGGTGTATTTGTTGTTGACATAAGCACCCACAAAAGCCCCGATCCCCGGCACCAATTGCAGCATCTTGGCCAAGTCGATATAATCACGGTATTCCTGCTGAAAGCTACGCCAGTCAAATTGCTCCGGTGGAGGAAGGGTTTTGCTGAATTCCTCCCAGTTGGCGACAATGCCGTAGATCATACGCCGGTGTTTCCTGCCGGAGAAAGCCAGTTGAAAGACATAGAGGATATACAGCCTTTCTTTATAGTCCGAGATATCGCGACCATATAGCAGCGCCAGTTCCGAAAGCATCTTCATTTTAAGTGTCAGCCATAATGGAAAATCGGCCAGTCCCAGCAAAATGCCCCCAGCGCCGGTTATTGCACCTTCTGCGGCAGAAGTGGTCTTGTAAAAATCGATCCGCTGGTTGATACGCCGTTCCCGTTCGAAAAGCGGTCCCTCTTTCAAAGGCTTGCCCGAGACGAATTCAGACCCTTTGAGCAGGGCGTTCACGGTGTGCTTAAAAGCAGCGGTTATGGCAGTATGTACTTTCTCAGGAATGATGCGGTTGAACCTTTTTTGCACACCGCTGGTAAGCATGCCGCCTATCGATGGCTTCAGCTGCATCTCTTTTTGCCATTTTCTCATCTCCCCCTCTGCCCAGGGTTCGTAGTCATTTGTCATAAATGGGTAGGTTTACAAAAACATGCCTGCGTACCGGCAGGTACATGAAAATACGGGAAATGCGGTATTGTCGAAAGGCATTGTCTCCGGTAGTTTTGTGCTTACCGAGGATTTCAATTTCATAATAGATGGCAAGGGCCGCCTTCGTGGCGGCCTCTGTGTTGTTGTTTTGACGAAGGGCAGACAGTCCTTAGTTGCTGATAACGAAAGTTTTTTACTACTTTCAACATCAACAGAGTGATATTACTATATGCGCCTAGTCGTTTTTGTTATTTTCACCATCATAACCTGTATGGGTTTCGATGCTATAGCCCAATACCGCCAACACCAGGTTTTTAAAGACTACTATACTGCCCGGGCCATTGGCAACGAACGCATATCACAACGTATCTATGTGGGCGTCGGCAAACATTTCATCAATGGGTCTGCCAAACTGCATTATATCGGTCCCGACAGCTCCGGCACCAGGCAGATAGATACCAATATCGATACCAAGGTGCGTGCCAAGCATTCTTTTGTTGTATATGGTGGTACGTTTTTTCCCATTGCTTTGATCTCAGACCAGAGCATAATCGCCTTCAGTGTTGAGTTCCTCGGCAGCTACAACGACCTTACACTGGACTCTGTAGTCTTCCGTCCGGGAGAGATCTATAAAAAATCAGAATCTATTGTTATGCTGGGCGTACCGCTAAGTATTGATTTCAAGACTGGTGGCGATGTGTCTTTAAGTAAAGCGCAGCGCGGCATGTTCGGCATCGGGGGTGGTGTTTTGGCTGGAGGTACAAGTTCTTATGTCGACAAAACGGCGCAAGCTCCCTTTAAATTTATTCCTTTCATTAAGGCTGAGGTCGGCTATTTTGCAGGTATCGCTTTCAAACTACGCGCTGTAGCCTATTTCGGCGATGCTAATTTCATTGACCGGGTAACTGGAAATATATATGGTAACGATCAGCTCTTCACCACCGTTAAATCGGGTTATGGCTTCCAGGTATCGCTGAATATCCTGCCCTTCTCCTACGGATGGCGCACAGAGGAATGGTATTAAAAAAGCCGTGGTCAATTCCCACGGCCTTTTATGTCCAGAATACTTATTTACTTCTGCCTTAGTCACCTGGACCGCGCCTGATACAGCCAAGCAGCAGCGAGATGAG
>CAMPKG010000176.1 GCA_946887085.1 uncultured Sphingobacteriales bacterium | reverse complement strand
CCGGTTTTTTTTGACTCACATAGTATTAATGACATTCCACAGGATAAGGTAAAAGACGCATGGAAGCTGCATTTTGGTTCGGACGATAATATACCTGATACAGCGCGTTTTGTTGATGGAGGAATGCTCTCGAATTTCCCGGTCAATATATTTTATAATCCCAAGGTTCTTGAGCCACGCATCCCGACATTCGGGGTTGACCTCGATGATACGAACCCGGAAGCAGACAATGACGATAATGTTTATACGTGGACGTTAGGGGGCTACATGGGCCGTATGTTCAACACCATCCGCTATTATTACGATAAAGATTTTCTCATTAAGAACAGCGTATTCAAAAAAGGTATCGGTGTAATAAAGCTGTCCGAGTTCAACTGGCTCAACTTTTTCCTGACCGACGAAGACAAAATAAAGATGTTCATTCGGGGCGCTGAGTCGGCGACGGAATTTCTTCTCGGCTTCAATTGGCCGCAATACCAGGAAGACCGCATAGCTATGCAACAAGTGCTGAACAGGGATAGCGGACGTGAGCACCAGCCGCCGGTGCCTGATTCGTTGAAACAAAAAGTTGACGAAGCTAAGCTCGCGGATGTGAAAATACCTGATGTAGAGAAAGAAGAAAACAAACAATCACCCAATCAATAAACACTATGGAAACTTTGAACAGTACTTTAGAGTCAATGAATGTATGGCCATGGTTCCTTGTATGTATGGCAGCATTCCTGTTTACTACTTATATTATGGGAAGGCAAAGCCGGCATTTTTACTTGCAGGGCGTTACGCGTATGCCGTTCAGTATTTTCGACCTTGAATTTCCTGGAGATGCCAAAACGCTGCCGCACATTATGCGCGATATCAATAATCTTCCCAATGGTGAGGGTGTTAAAGTGCGCAAGGCTTTACGCGCTAATCTTCTTACGGATTTCGTCTTCATGCCTGCAACCTATATCGGGATATTTCTCTTATGCATACATACTGCCAACGAAATGACGCTCTGGGGCAAGATAGTTTTTAACGTGCTGGCCTGGATGCAGGTACTAGCGTGGCTGTTTGATGTGATAGAGAATATCTACCTGCTCAACAAAATGAAACATCCGGTTCCGTCTTCACCCTTGATGCATAAAGCCTATGTACGTGTTGTGCAGGCAAAATGGGCCATTGCATGTACGGCGGCTGTATGTGCTGCGTTTGGTTCATTGTATTTCTGGCTGGTGGGCGAGTTTGATACGTACGCGATCAATTACCTGATTATTTTTGCTGTAGAGATTATATTGTTCCTGGTTATTTCGCGGATGGGCAAAAAGAAAGCAGCAACTGCATAGAATAGTATTTATGGATCTATATTTCAGCTAGCGCTTTCCACGAAATACATTTTTAGTGTGCCTTTATTCTTGACTTCGATCTCGCCCCTGTATGTGCAGGTGAATTTGTCTTTCACCATCTCGTAAGTGGCTTGGGATACATTGATCTTGCCGGGCTCGCTGTTTTGCTCCATGCGGGCGGCCGTATTCACAGTATCGCCCCAGATGTCGTAGGCGAATTTGCTGTTACCCACTATACCCGCTACAACCGGTCCTGAGCTAATGCCTACTCTTATTTCAAAGAATGGTTCGTTGTTTGCCTGTTTTTTCTTTTTCAGCTCATCCATAAAGCTGACGATCTCGATAGCGGCTTTGATAATATCCACCGCATGCGTGTTGTTTTTTATCGGTAGTCCGCCGGCACACATGTAAGCGTCACCGATGGTTTTTATTTTTTCGAGGTTGTTCTTCTGGATGATTCCGTCAAATGCACGGAAACAATAGTCCAGCTCTGCGATCATTTTTTCAGGGCTCTGGTTCTGGCTGATGCGCGTGAAGTCTTTGATATCTGTAAACAATACTGATACCGACTCATAGCTCTTGGCTTTTGCCGAACCGGTTGTCTTCAATTCGTCCGCTACATCTGCGGGAAGAATGTTGAGCAGCAGATCGTCTGACTTTTTCTTTTCCGTTGAAAGCTCGTGCGTGCGTTGCGTAATTTTCTGTTCCAGTATCACGTTCTGCTCGCGCACGATGCGCTCGTTCTCCTGCGTTTTTTCAAATAATTGCCGTTGTGCTTCTATTGCTGCCTGCTGGTGTGCTTCATTTTCCCACTCAAACCTTTTGGACAGCAGGAATGCCAGCATAAATACTTCGAAGAATATACCGATCGACACATGGGTCACTTCGAAGAAATAGGGTGGCGTGCCCGTTCTGAAATAAAGTACCTCTACCGTGCAGATAGCGAGAAAGATAAAATAGGCCGTCGCGAAATAGTAGCCCAGCCTGTTTCCCCTCCTGCCTACAACAATGCCAAGGGTAGCCATCAACAGCACACCGACCAACGCATGCAGCTGGCTCAAAGCAAAAACCTGGGGCAGGCTAAGGAAATTGTGCCAGATAATGTACGTGGTGAAGTAGATAAGCACACCGATCGCGATGCGGTGCAACCTCGGGCTGTATTTGCCAACCTGCAGGAAGAGTATTGCATATAATAAACCGTTGGGCTGGTTGAGGATAGGATTTAATTTATACCAGTAAAGGATGTCGATGTTGGGCAGGATATAGAGTATATATCCATCAATGGTGGCAGCAAATATCGCATAAAAGAAAACCAGGACAGAGTAATGAACATACGCTACCTTTTTTAAAGACAGCGCCAGGAACAGGTTGATGAAGATCACAAACAGCATGATACCCATGTATATGCCGTAGATGATCTTCTGATTGCTCATTTTCTGTTCGAATACATCCCGCTGCCACACATGCATGGGCACGGGTGTGCAGTTTCCTTCAAAGCGGAAATAGTATTCACTGCAATCGCGCGGCAAGGGGAAAACCTGGCAATGATGCCTAATGATCTTTTTATTAATAGGAACATTGTAACCGCTCCGGTACACATGTGTTTGTCCATCGTTGCCGACGCAGTAAAGATCAGCCGACGCAAGCAGGGGCTGTGCTGCTTCCAGCCAAAGCGAGTCCGTTCTTTCCGCGGGGAGGGAGAACTTCACCCAGAACGTGGAGATAGAGCCCTCCAGGTTCAAATTTTTTTCACCGTATGGCTTAAAGTTGCCAGACGCCACCGCCTGCTCAAAACTGAACTTGCCCGCAGGATCTTCCAGCACTTCTATCTGCGTAATATCAGACAAAACCTTGTACCTGCTTTCCGCCTTCGACGAAAAACAGAACAGGAGTAACAGTGCACTAATGAATGATCTCAGTCTCATGTAATCTCGGTCTCAATGATTCTGTTTGAGGTACAGGCCCTGCGCCGTCATCAAAAAAGCGCGTGGGTATATCCAGCAAGTATGCAAAAGCTACCCACCATACCGCACAATACACACCAAATGGCAGGTATCCCATCAGGCCTACCAGCGGCATCTCAAAAACATGGTAGGCATCCACATAAGGCAAGCTATAGATCCAATAGTCGGGATTATGGGAAAATACAGTTCCATCGGGGTTATGAATGCCGCTGAAATAATTCCAGAACTCGCATAAAAAACCTTGAATGCCATATGCCAGTCCGCTGATGGCAAGGGGCGACCAGTTTCCATTTTTTATTGGCTCGAAGGGCGACCAGACTTTCATGAAATTCAAAACCAATCCCAGCAATATCAACGGCGTTAGCCACAACGCACCAAACATGGCCTGCGGGTAAAACGGTATCAGGAACATCACCACCAGCGATACAACGAGCAGTCCTATCTTCAGCCAGCGAGGCAGGGTGATCTTTGGCCCGAAGGAATATTTATAGCGGAACTTCTTAAAAGTATTAAGCAGGCTATACCATTCCAGCGCCATGGGCATCAGGCCCGACGAGCCTAATACCGCATAGAGCGTAAATTCCGCTACCGGCAATTCTACTCCCATGGGGTAGGCCCAGTTGTCCTCAACAAAAAAGTTCAGGTATTCGAAGATCAGCCATCCCGATATCGATGCGATGCCTATGCCTATGATCTCCCTCGGCTTTGTGCTGATAATGGAAGTGCCGCCTGTGCGTTTGTACACAATGCCATCCAGCACCAGAGTAAAACCCCAGTACAGCGGCAGCGCTGCCCAGTAAAGGATGAACTTCGGACCGGTAAAATGTCCCCAGAGTACCACCAGTGTGGCTCCCCACATAACCAGCCCTACCCAGAACCAGGTTGGGAATGGCACTTTCGCCTTCGGTGTTTTATTGTTGTCGGTGGTTAAGCTTATCGGGGGTTTTTTAAAGCCGAAGAGCTGCGGGAATATATACAGCACCGTCACCACGAGCATGAGCGCGAGGCAGATGCCGAATACCAGCGGGCTGAAAGGCGCTTTCTCGCCGGGCACCAGCGGCGGAAAAGCAAAATAATCTTCAGGGAATTTACCACCCGTGTATATGTACCCGCCCATGTAAGGCAGAAAGATCATGGCCAGCACCGCGCCGATGATCAGCCGCAGGTTTTTCAAAACTGTTTTGTCTGTTGTCATTTTGATTCGCGTTTTACATTTTCCTTCAATGCCTTCAGCCATATCTGCAGCAAGGGTTCTTTTTTCAGCACGTCTTTAAATCCGCCGATCCATATCCGAAGCAGCACTACAATGGTGCGCAGGTCTTTTTTTGCCAGGCTGAAGACCTGGAAGCAAATATTGTTACGCAGGTGTTTGGTGTAGTACTTCAGCCATTTCTGCTCGTTGGCGAACGATTCGCCGTTCCAGCCTTTCAACCCGATCGCTTCACAGTAAATGGAGAAACGTTTGCTCTGCGGCGACTTGTCGTTGAAGTAATAGTCTTCCAGTATATCGGTAAAGCGCATGCCGTTCGATGAACCGACGTCGTAATGCGCCGCTATGACGTAGGCATCTATATTTCCCAGCATGTCAGAGCCCGGCGCGTCTATATCAATATAATGCTGTTCCTGCTCCGGTGTCAGCGGGGTGCGGCCGTTCCTCAGGTAGTCGAAAAGAAAATCGCCCGAAGAGCTGGCTATGTCACCCAGCCAGGTGGCCACGTCCATGTTCGAGTCTACATGCGGAAACAGTTTGGCAAGGAACATCAGGAAATCGGGCAGGGGCGATACTACCTGCGGATGGTTGTATGCATCGACACCCGCCAGCACATGGCCTATATCGTTCATGAACCAGGTGGGCAACACCAGTTCCTGCCGGTCGTTCTGATAGATGTAAGGCACCTGGCCTGCGCGACTGTTGCCGTATATTTTGTCCACCTCGCTGTACACCACCTCGCGGTGCAGGGGCGTGTACGTATTAGCTACAAACCTGCGCAGCTGCTTTGTATGCGGCGTGGGCGTTTCCAGTATATTTACTGCGTAGCGGTTCTCCGCTTCTTTTGCGCCGCGTATCAACTCGCTGTTCCATCCCCACTCATCGTAAAAGATCTTGCGCAGCCGCGATATCATCAGCCTGGTGTTGTTCTGGTCGGGCGCCCAGTAGTCTTCTTCTTCCTTCAGCAGCGAGATAAATTGCTGAAGTGTGATGACCTCACTCGTTTCGTGGCCCGCCTCGGGCTGCGTCGACATCACCTGCTGCGTTATGTTCTCCATGTCACTATGTTTTTTACGCTGGTACACTAGTAATGGCACCCGCCCACCACCGGCCACAGGGCCGGGCATACATACTTTACATGGTGAATTGCAGTTTTATTATTTTATATATGCACAATATAATAAAGTATTATAAGCAAACAAATATTTTGCAGTCAATACGAATTGACTAAGAATGTTTAATTATTTTAATTTGTCGTTCCCATTAGCCATTAATTGCCAACGTTTTTAAGTTTTTTTCAAAGGCGCTGGCGAAGGAGTTGCTAACAATTTTTGACGTTTTTGTTTGTATTAGCGAGAAGAGTTGCTAATGTTTTGACGATTTTTCAGGGCGTTAGCGAGAAACTGGCTATCTTATTTTTTAATAATCGTCCTTTTTCATGCGAAAGATTTTTTGGGTGCTTGCTGTTACCGCCGCAGTATTGACTTTCGTAGTTCTGTTAAGCCCTTATTCAAAACATGATGGAAATGCCTACCGCTCTGTCAGGCAGACAATAACGATCAATGCTGCCCCCGAAGTTGTGTTCAGCTATCTGGGTAATTCAGCCAATGCCGCCTGGTGGTCGGTGTATGTTGACCACATCGTTACGCTGAATTGCTCGCAGGTAAAGGATGGAATGCCGGGCAGCATCCGGAGATGCTTTAAGCAGGCTAATGAAAAAGGCATCGTTTGGGACGAACTGATAACTGTAGTGGAGCCTGCGCGCAAAAGACAGCTGACGATCTTCAATATGGTTGGTTTTCCTGTAAAGGCGGAGGGATTGGCAAGCCAGCAGTTATACGAGCGCGTTTCCGGCAATAGTACACGGTTAACTTTTACATTGTTTTACCTCGACGAACCGGGGTTTCTCCAAACGCTTAAAACATATTTAGCCGCTTATATCGTCGACGATATTTTTAAAAAGAACCTGGAGAACATTAAAAGCAATATTGAGAAAGGCCCGACCTCCTAAACTTACTTCTTCAGCAAGGCAAGTAATTGATCATAGTCAATCTTGGTTTGGTGCCGGGGATCGGTGGGTATTTTTTCAACGTAGCATACAGTAGCGCCGGCAAGCCCGGTCTTTTCCAAAGCCGTTTTCAAAACAGGTTCATTGATCGGCTCCGCGGATTCCAGCGCCACGGTCAGCTCACCATTTAACAGCAGCAATGCAGCCTGTTTTACCGGGATGAAATTTCTGAGCGCCTGCGATACCAGCAAGGGATAATATGTTTCACCATTCCGGCTTATTATTTCTTTACATAGCCCGTAGAAAAACAGATTGCCATCTTCGTTCAGTCTGCCTGCATCGCCCGTCCTGTGCCAGACCTCGCCGTCCACCAATATCTTATTCCTGGAGCGCGCCTCTTCATTGTTCACATATTCTTTCAGCACATGAGGGCCCGCTACTACGATTTCACCAACTGAGTTTTCTACCAGCTGCATTTGTCGCCACGATAAAGCAGTTTGGGGTGGGACAGGTGCATCGGCGTGCGGAATGATCACAATTTTTATGGCAGGGTCGGTTTAGCCAATGGGCAGCCCTTGCGGCAGTATGCGCTCCGGCGTTGCTGCGATAAGTTCATCAAACTTTATATGGCTGATGGGTTCGGCCTCGGTGCTGCCGTATACCGCTATGCGTTCCGCCTGTGGAAAGACTCTGGTAACTATCGCCGCAAGCCCGGGCAATACAGGTCCGCCTCCTGTGATGATCTTTTTGACGGTGAGGGAAGTTATACCGTCACCGCCCGAAACAAGGT
>CAMPKG010000175.1 GCA_946887085.1 uncultured Sphingobacteriales bacterium | reverse complement strand
CACCAGTGGGTCCCAGCAATTCTGCTCTACTTCGCGGAAGAATTTATCTCCCTTGATCATACGGGCGCAGCAAGGCTTGTGGTGTTCCAGGTGAATGAACTCGCCGTAACCGAACTTGGAAAACCAGTCTGGTATGTGCTCAGGCATTATATGTGTATGTATGTCGATCTTCATTTTCTAAGGCAAAATGTAAAAGGTAAATATGCTAACACTATAAGGCTTCGTAAATGATTGCTGCGCCCTGGCCGACGCCAATACACATAGTGGCCAGCCCGTATTTACCGCCCCGGCGTTTTAGTTCGTGCAAAAGCGTTGCTGAGATACGTGCTCCGCTGCAACCTAATGGGTGGCCGATAGCTATTGCACCGCCATTCACATTCACCTTCTCTTCATTAAGGCCGAGCTCCTGTATACATGGTATGCCTTGGGCCGCAAATGCCTCATTCAGTTCAACCAGGTCGAGATCTTTTACTTCGAGTCCGGCACGCTTCAACGCTTTCTGCGTTGCCGGGATAGGGCCTATTCCCATCACCGCGGGATCAACGCCGGCTATTGCCATGCTCCTGATCTTAGCAATCGGTTTCAGGTTGTATTTTTTCACTGCTTCAGCAGATGCCAGTAACAATGCAGCAGCACCATCATTGATACCACTGGAATTGCCGGCGGTCACAGTCCCATCTTTCTTAAATGCAGGTTTTAGCGCTGCCATTTTCTCCAGTGTTGTTTCGCGCGGGTGCTCATCGGCATCAAACACAATTGTCTTTCCCTTGCCAAGATCAATGGTTAGCGGAACGATCTCGTCTTTGAATTTACCCCCAGTATGCGCAGCCGCATATTTTTGCTGGCTGCGGAGTCCGAAAGCATCCTGTGCCTCGCGGCTTACGTTATAACGTTCCGCAACGTTCTCGGCTGTTTCGCCCATGGTATATGGGTAGTAAGTGTCTTTGTTGAATTTCTTATTGACAAAACGCCAGCCCATTGTTGTATCGTATACGTCGGCATTGCGTGCAAAAGGACCTTCTGCTTTACCCATCACAAATGGTGCACGGGTCATGCTTTCAACACCACCCGCTATATACATCTCACCATCGCCACACATAATAGCGCGCGATGCATCCATGATCGCCTGCAGGCCTGAAGCGCAAAGACGATTTACTGTATTACCACCAACTGTAGTTGGCAGTCCTGCGAGTAGCGCAGCCATGCGTGCTACGTTACGGTTATCTTCACCTGCCTGGTTAGCTGCGCCTGCTATTACATCTTCTATTTCATTTACATCGACAGTTGGGTTGCGCTCAACCAGTGATTTGATGACGTGTGCCAGCAGGTCGTCCGGACGAACGGTGCTCAGTGTGCCACCATATTTTCCGACGGGTGTGCGTACTGCATCTATTATAAAAACTTCTTTCATGCTTTATTGAAGTGCTTGATTTAAGTCGTTAATAATGTCTTCTAAGGTTTCGATGCCCACGCTCATGCGGATGAGACCATCGGTAATGCCAAACTTCTGACGGTCTTCCGGTTTCACGCCTACGTGTGTTGTAGATGCAGGATGTGAAATAAGCGTATCAGCAGTACCCAGCGATACTGCGCTGGTGCATACTTTTATCTTGTTGATGAACCGGGTACCGGCCTCATATCCGCCTTTCAGCTCAAAGCTCAGCATAGCTCCCGCATGTTTCATTTGCTTTTTGGCGATGGTATGGTCGGGATGCGAAGTAAGGCCGAGGTAGTTTACCTTACTTACAGCGGGATGTTTCTCGAGAAACTCTGCAACTTTTTGTGCATTGGCGCAATGCCTTTCCATACGCAATGCGAAAGTCTTTAAACCGGTATTCAACAGGAATGCATCGAAAGCATTGCTGTTGCCTCCGAGCAGGCGGTAAGTCTTGGTGATAACTCCATTCATCTTCTCCATATCCCTGCCAAGCAGAATGCCTCCGATAGCGGTGCCATGTCCATTCAGAAATTTGGTGGTAGAGTGCATCACAAAGTCAACACCGTATTTAAATGGCTGCTGCAGGTAAGGCGTTGCGAACGTGTTGTCGGCACAAATTATGAGGTTATGCTTTTTTCCAAGTGCAGCCAGTGCTTCCATATCCACACATTGTAGCGTAGGGTTGGCAGGTGTTTCAATGTACATCAGCCTAATGCTGCTGTCATTCTTTATAGCACTATCAACTGCATCGAGTTTATGAAAATCGGCGATAGTCGCTCTGATGCCCAGGTTAGGCAATATCTTATCGATCATCTCCTGTGTCCCACCATACAACGAATGGTGTGTAATGATCGTGTCTCCTGTTTTCAGGTTGCTAAGCAGCATGGTCGTGATCGCCGCCATGCCTGAAGCATGCAGGATTGCCTTCAGTTTTAAAGGCTCACCGTTGTCATCTTTCAACCCATATCCTTCCAGCAACGCTATCTTTTCTTCTGCCTCGTTGGTAGTAGGGCTGCCGAAACGCCCGTAAACATATCCCGGTTCCTCGTTTCTGAAGATGGCAGCAGCTTGTTCTGCGCTGTCAAACGTGTAGGTGCTTGTAGCATAGATAGGCGTAAGGTGTGCACGTTTGTTTTCAGGATCGTGCCCTCCGTGGATACAGAGAGTCTCAAATCCTTTAGTATTTTTATCGCTCATCAGGCCGGGTATTTTGCCCTGCAAAGTTACAATATACTATGAAGGAATTGCTGCTCCAATATGCTAAATACAATGTATGGGCTAATAAACGCATCATAGATGTAATGCTGAAGCTAGCCGCAGGCAAACTGGAGCAGGAAGTGATCTCCAGCTTTCCCTCAATACAAGATACCGTAAGGCATATCTGGGGTGCTGAAAACATCTGGCTGCAGCGGCTGTTGCTTACCGAGCAGCCTGTATGGGCGCCCGACAGCTTCACCGGAACTTTTAATGATCTTTGTACCCAATGGTCAAGCGCTTCTGCGGGGATGATCAGTTTTGTCGAAAAGCAATATGACGATCGCGGGTTTACGCATGTCCTGCAGTATTACGACCGGCAGCATCAACCGGTAAAGATACCTGTATACGTGGTGCTGAACCATGCTTTCAACCATTCAACCTATCATAGGGGGCAGCTCGTTACGATGCTCCGGCAGGTCGGCGTCAATAAGATCCCTGCTACAGACCTTTCCTTGTTTATGGTAAACAAATAAGCGGGATAGTTCCCGCTTATCATTAGTTGCCCGCATCATTCTTATCGCGCGAGTTTGGCTTTTTGCCTCGCTTGTTGTTATGGTCTTTATAGTTCACATCTTTTCTTTCGCGGCTATCCAGGTCGTCTCTTATCTCCGGCCTCGGAGTGTTTACCACACCCTGTTTGCTCTGCTTGTTCGCGCTATTTCTTGAGCCTTTCATAATTCTACTATTTATTCATCATCAGCGTAAAAAGACTATACCTCTGCATGAGAAATGGCCGGTAATACCGGCCATTTTAACATTGTTACTATATCGTTTTGTTATTTCACTTCTTCGTATTCCGCATCAGCTACACCGCCATCATTGTTGCCTGCAGTTTGCTGGCCCGCACCATCGGCGCCACCGGCCTGCTGCTGTGCGTTGTAGATGTGCTGACTGGCTGTCTGCCATGCAGCATTCAGCTCTTCCATTGCTTTGTCGATGCCATCCAGGTCTTCGCTTTTGTGCGCTTCTTTTAACTTAGCAACCGCAGCTTCGATAGGAGCTTTCTGATCGGCAGGTATTTTATCTCCATATTCTTTCAGTTGCTTTTCCGAAGTAAAGATGATGCCGTCGGCAGCATTCAGCTTTTCAACACGCTCACGCACTTTCTTGTCCGTTTCTTCGTTGGCCTTTGCCTCGTTCTTCATTTTTTCGATCTCTTCCTTGCTCAAACCGCTACCTGCTTCGATACGGATGTTTTGTTGTTTACCCGTACCCTTGTCTTTAGCAGTTACATGCAATATACCGTTAGCGTCTATATCGAAGATAACTTCTACCTGTGGTATACCACGTGGTGCAGGCGGAATGCCATCGAGAATGAAACGTCCCAATGATTTGTTGTCTTTTGCCATCGGGCGCTCACCCTGTATCACGTTGATCTCAACGCTTGGCTGGTTATCGCTGGCGGTAGAGAACACTTCGCTCTTCTTCGTTGGGATAGTAGTGTTCGACTCTATCAGTTTGGTCATTACACCACCCATAGTTTCGATACCAAGCGACAACGGGGTAACGTCCAGCAGAAGTACATCTTTTACATCACCTGTCAACACACCACCTTGTATAGCGGCACCAATAGCTACAACTTCATCCGGGTTAACACCCCTGTGCGGTTTCTTGCCGAAGAATTTCTCAACTACTTCCTGCACTTTAGGTATACGTGTAGAACCACCTACCAATATCACTTCGTCGATATCAGAAGTGGACATACCTGCGTCTTTCAATGCTTTGCGGCAAGGCTCCAATGTGCGCTCCACGAGGCTGTCTGCCAGCTGCTCGAATTTAGCACGGCTTAGTTTACGCACCAGGTGTTTGGGTACACCGTCAACGGCTGTGATATAAGGCAGATTGATCTCTGTTTCCTGTGAAGAAGACAGTTCTATCTTAGCCTTTTCAGCAGCTTCTTTCAGGCGCTGCCATGCCATCGGGTCTTTATGCAGGTCAACAGCTTCGTCTTTTTTGAATTCCTCTGCCAGCCAGTCCATGATCACTTTATCAAAGTCATCACCGCCAAGGTGAGTGTCGCCGTTGGTAGATTTTACTTCAAAAACGCCATCGCCCAGCTCCAGTACAGAAATATCGAATGTACCACCACCAAGGTCGAATACCGCGATCTTGCTATCCTTATGCTGTTTATCAAGGCCGTAGGCCAGCGCGGCTGCTGTAGGCTCGTTGATGATACGGCGCACATTCAAACCTGCGATCTCGCCGGCTTCTTTCGTCGCCTGGCGTTGCGCATCGTTAAAGTATGCAGGTACGGTGATCACTGCCTCGTTTACTTCATGACCCAGAAAATCCTCTGCGATCTTCTTCATTTTCTGAAGGATCATTGCAGATATTTCCTGCGGGGTATACATACGGCCATCTATATCCACGCGGGGAGTATTATTGTCCCCCTTTAGTATCTTATAAGAGTGGTGCGTCATTTCGGTGCCCACTTCGTCGAAACGGCGACCCATGTAACGCTTGATAGACATGATAGTGTTCATCGGGTTGGTGATCGCCTGGCGTTTTGCAGGGTCTCCAACCTTACGCTCGCCGTTCTTCAAAAATGCTACAACCGAGGGGGTTGTGCGACGGCCTTCGTCATTAGCTATAACTACCGGCTCATTACCCTCCATTACAGCTACGCAAGAGTTGGTAGTTCCTAAGTCAATTCCAATGATTTTTCCCATAGTACGATCAGATTATGTTTATTTACTTGTTTGCTACCATTTACATGTCAATACACATGCCAGCAGCGCAGTTGCTGTAAATATGTCAGGTTTTCTGCCAAGTCCCCAAGAAAAAGCCTCAATGCAATGACATTGAGGCTCTCAGATATATGTATTTAATTCGTTTATTATTCCTTGCCGACGATGTTCAGGCTCTTGGTCAATGAGTTGAGTCTCAGGGTGTCTATAGTGTTGCTGGAAATGGTGGCACCTTCATAGTATCGATAGGTACGCGAACCAATCAATCCCAAAGCATTGCCGCCACGCATATTGGTGAAGAGGGGTTTGACCTGGTCGCCTGTAAGGCCGCCGCTTTGAGCCCGGTTGATCTCTTTATAGTTGTACAAGGCGCGGTTGACAGCATATATTGTGATATCACATTTACCCATATACCGCTCAACATTTGCGGGAGCCGGCCCGATAGCGTCTACCAGGAAGGAATGCAGGGTGCGATTGGCCGTTTTCAGGATAAATGTCGTGGTCTCCGGGTACTGTTTCTCGTCGAAGACGTATTCCACAGACTTTCTTTCCTCCGTGTTGGTCGCTGTATTTTTTTCGAGGTAATTGAACCTGACCTTACCCTCTGCAGCATAGCCATTCTTGGGCATAGTTCCCCGCAGCGTATATTCGAATCCTGTACTGGTACGGGCGAAATCCAGCTCCAGCGGTTTTGTAAAATCGCTGATGTAGAAATTGTTGTTATTACCCCTGGCAGTGTCTGAATTTACTATGGTCAACAGTTCAGACGAGTCGATGCGACCGGTAACGTTGTTCGCGATGATCAGCCTGTAGAGTTTAAAATGATCCAGGTGGCGCTCATACCTGTAACCCCAGCTAGGCGAGGTAAAAAATCCCTGGCTGTTTGCCGGCGGGTTTTTCGTGGAACCTTCCAGGTTCAGATCGACGCGGGACAGTACTTGTTCGACAACCACACCTTTGTCTGACACTTCCTGCATCTTGACAGTGATGTCTTTATAAAAGCTTGAATCAGCCTCTTTGGCCATGTCGATGGCACTCTTCCTTTCGTCAAGAAATGCCTTTTGAACGCGGATATAATGCACGGTATCCAGCTTATCCATAATGCCGTACACTACGGTAATGTCTTTATAAGGTGCCGCTACATCGAAATCTTCTTCACAACCCGTTAGGGCCAAAAGAGCTGAAACGCCAACCAGGAAATATTTTTTCATATGCTATGTGTCGCGAAAAGCAAACAAAGATAAGTGTTTACGTCAAAGTTTGCCATTAATCCATGCCTGCCCCGTATTTATGATAACCGCCTGACAATATGTTGGTTTCTCATACCTGTTGTTCATAAGTTTTGCCTTGATCATCCGTTCTTCTTTCTAACTTGCATTCAATGGGACAGTACAGTATCGGCGAAGCCATCAACCTGCTTTTGGAGCGCTCCAGGTGGAAGCCCAAAGTGACAGAATTGCGCATGAGGCAGGAGTGGGAGGAGATAGTTGGCAAAACCATCAGCCGCTACACCCGCAACCTGATGCTGAATGATACTACACTGACCATTTACTCTGATGTTGCCGCCCTGAAACAGGAGCTATACTATGGCAAGCAGCAACTTATAGAGCGTATCAACGGTCACTTCAAAGAACGTATTGTTACCGACATCGTCGTCAAATAACTATCTTATAAAAATCCCAACTGCTTTATGAAAACACTTGAGGATTACAATATCAATCTCGATGTGCTCTTCGGCCACCAGGAGCTCATCGATGTGCCTTCCGTGGTGGACTCTGTAAAAGAGACCTGGGCCAACCGTACCCTCACGCAGGTGAACGACAGCGTTGTGCGCCTGGCCATGGTTGAAGGCGAATTCCACTGGCATAAACACGATAATGAAGATGAATTCTTCTTCGTGCTGAGCGTCCGC
>CAMPKG010000174.1 GCA_946887085.1 uncultured Sphingobacteriales bacterium | reverse complement strand
GCACACCGATATGGTTGTTGAGGTTACCAACGGTAGCGTATGTCGTATAACGTTGCTTTAATACCGTTGTCACCAGTTCTTTAGTAGTGGTTTTGCCATTCGATCCTGTGATAGCTATGAAGGGTATATCAAACTGCTGGCGGTGGTGTTTGGCCAATTGCTGGAGTGTGGTGAGCACATCTTCTACCAATATATACCTGTCGCTGGTGGCATACTCAGCCTCGTCAATTACGGCATAAGCTGCGCCCGTTTCCAAAGCCCTGGCGGCGAAAGTATTGCCGTTGAAGTGCTCGCCTTTTAATGCGAAGAACAGGTCGCCCTGCTGCAGTTTGCGTGTATCGGTCTGAACTGAGGAATGCCGGAGATATATCTGGTAGAGGTCGGCTATTTGCAATGTGCTTGTCTTTAGGCCATAAAAATAAAGAACCCCTTTCGATTGAAAGGGGTTCGTAAAGAAAGAATCTTATTATTATTTGCCTGGCCTTCTACCGCCTTTGCCGAAGTAGTTGCCTGCCTTCTCGTCATTGCGGCCATTGGGTGCACCCAGGCGATCCATAACAAGACGGAAACCTACTGTAGAGCTAGACTGGTGAGCTTGCATAAAGCGGCGTGTACCAGGAGACATATAGTAAGCGCGGTCGCTCCATGAAGCGCCTTTGTAGATCTTAGAATTATTGTTAACCAGTGTATTAACACCATAGTTGTACTGATACAGAGAAGAAGAATCACCATCTTCGTAATCGCGGAGGTCAGGAACATTACCATCAAACTGCTCTTTTGCAGCGAGTTCTTCGGCGGTCATGACACGTGTTACCAGGTTACCAAGGCTGTCTTTTTCTTCCAGCGTATTGTCTTCAGCGATGCGCCTGTGCGCCTCATAAACGTTACCACGGAACGGACGGAAATCGCTCAGTTCATCTGTTGTAGGGCGATAAGTATCCAGCACCCACTCACTCACGTTGCCGGCCATATTGTACAGACCGTAAGAGTTTGGCATGTAAGAATAAACAGGAGCAGGGATATCAGCATTATCGTTCAAACCACCGGCAAGGCCCATCGCATCGCCACGGCCACGTTTGAAGTTGCCGAAGAACTCACCCTGGTAAGAGTTGCGCAAGCCATAACGGGTAGTGTAAGCATCCCCCCAGGGGTAAACATTACGGTCTGTAATAACCTCTTCACCACGACGGCGTTTGGTCTCAGGCTCGGGGTTGTTGCCAATATTGCCGTAGGCGGCATATTCCCACTCGGCTTCCGTCGGGAGGCGGTAAGCAGGCAAGAGGTAACCGTCTGAATAAGTTACGTTACGACGGCCAGAACCTTGAGGATCCAGATCGCGTTTGCGATTGCGGCCCGGGGTACCGTCATATTGGCCAAAAGAGTATGTTTCTGTTGTGAAAACGTCTTCGTTCACCTGGTTGGGATTCCTTTTCAGGAAACCGTTCTTGACCAGGATATATTCGTTAACGCGATCGGTACGCCATTTAGCAAATTCGTTTGCCTGGTACCAGTTAACACCTACCACAGGGTAGTAGTTATAAGCTGCATGACGCAGGTAGTAATTAACCAGCGGTTCGTTATAAGACAGCGACCTGCGCCATGTGGTAGTATCTGGCAGTGCTTTGGCTACGATGTGGGGGTAATCCGAACCGTACGTACGGCCCAGCCAGTATAGGTACTCGCGGTAGTGTACGTTTGCCACCTCGGTTTCGTCCATGTAAAAAGACGAAACTGATACGGTACGAGGTCTGTTATTACGCTCTACGGTAAGGTCTTCCTCAGTCTGTCCCATTGTAAAACGGCCGCCTTCTACAAAGGTCAGGCCCGGGCCTGTCTGCTGTCCGGGGTAATTGGCAACATCGAAACCACCCAGGCGCGGATCGTTATAATCCCAGCCGGTCGATTGCGATACACCGACAGAATTTTTCGAAGAGCACGCCGAAAAGAAAGTGGCTGCCCCGATGCAAAGCAAGCTCACGCCGATGAGAGATCTTTTCATAATCAGAAAAAAATATTTGCTACAAATTGGGTTGAACAATTGTTAAAGTGATTACAATGATAGAGCATTCTTTTCAAAATGTCAAGCTTTCAAAGTATTAGGTAAAAAAAATATAGCGTTTTCCGGATCGGGGGTCATTCATAATATAGAGCAAGGTTTTACGTTTAGATGATAGTAGGCTTTGGATAGCCGAAAACTAAGTGCTGTTAAAGACTTAACTTTGAAAACCCGCAGTGTATCTGCAAGATAACTGAAAAAATGAAGCAATTAACTATCGTCTTATCGCTTTTACTGGCAAATTCAGCTGTTTTTGCCGATTTTAACAAAACCTATCACGTAGCTCATAGTGATATTAACAACGGCTATGTTGTGAAGAAAATCTGGCTGGAGAACTATGCAATACCTGACATTAGTTTGACGGATATCGCATACCGCTCGGGCGTAGTGCTACCTGAAGAAGCATTGCCATCAAATCCGCAAAATTTTGACGTCCTCCTTGGCAAAGAACGTAAAAGGCCATTTGCGCTGCTTCGCGTACCGGCGTTTGCTTACAGGGATGGTGTTATCCAGGAGCTGGCTGATTTTTCAGTTACGGTAAAAGAGACCGCAAAAAAGGCGGCGGAAACCGCGTTAAAGACTACAGCCGTTCCGTCTGTACTAGCGAACGGCAAATGGTATAAGATAGCCGTGCCGGGTACAGGACTATATAAGGTTGATTATGCGTTTGTTACAGGCGCTCTTGGCGTGAGCCCATCGGCAATAGACCCTGCCCGCATCCGAGTGTTCGGTAACGGTGGCAGAATGCTATCGGAAAATAATGCTATAACAAGAGAGGCTACCATTGAGGAAAACGCCATCTGGGTAAATGACGGAGGAGACGGGAACTTTGGTCCGGGGGATTATTTTGTGTTTTATGCTACCGGTCCTACAGACTGGAAAATAGATAGCGCGAACGGTCGTTTTAAACACACTAAAAACCTTTATCGTGATAAAGGTCATTACTTTCTGAATTTTGACCAGGGGACAGGAAAAAGGGTAACCCCTCAGGCGGGAACTCCCCAGGGCAACGTGACTGTTACATCGTTCAACGGTTATGCAGTTCACGAAGAAGATCTGTATAACCCCGGGAAGCTGGGTAAAATATGGTGGGGTGAAGAATTCGGCGACGGGGCGGGGAAAACTAAAAGCAGGACCATCGACCTGGAACTGGGCCCTGTGTCGCAGGCATTTTTTGATATCCAGTTGGGATCCCGTACGCCTTCGGATGGCAATATATTTAAGATCGGCATTAACGGGCAGATCGTGCCGGATGTGCTGATAGGTCCTGCCGCACGGAATGATGAAGACATCCCGGTTAGTAGCGTCCACGGGCAATACGATCTCACATCTTTCACTCATAACACAGCCAGTGTGAGCTTCACGTACATTGCCGGGGCGACGGGCGGTACGGGCTACCTCGGTTATATCGAGGCCAACACCAGGCGCGCATTGCATTTAAATACAAATTCATTAATGTTCCGCGACTGGAACAGCGTGAAGGCGGGCAATGTGGCCAATTACCAGGTAACCGGTGCTAACTCTTTTACCAGGGTGTGGGATGTAACCGATCCGCACAATGCTGTTGTGATGAACGGCAGTCTTAACGGCAGCACCTATAGTTTTAGCCAGGATGCAGCGGTACTGCATGAATTTGCGGCTATGAATGATGCCAACCTCGCCAGCCCTGAATTTGTCGGAACGGTGGACAATCAAAACCTGTTCGGTTCAGACCAGGTAGATTATATCATCGTTACGAACCCTGCTTTTTTGGCCGCAGCAAATGAGCTGGCCGATTTCCATCGCCAGCGCAGTGGTATGAGGGTGATCGTAGCTACAACCGACCAGGTGTATAATGAATTTTCGTCGGGTGCACAAGACGTGTCCGCGATCCGTGATTTCGCGCGTATGTTTTACGATCGCGCCGGTACAGACGAGAACCAGATGCCACGCTACCTGATGTTGTTTGGAGATGCTTCTTATGATTATAAGGACAGGATTCCCAACAATACCAATTTTGTTCCCACATTTGAATCGGCTGAATCATTCAGCGTTATCTATAGCTTCCTCAACGACGATTTTTTCGGATTTTTGGACGATAACGAGCACATTGAAAATGTTAGTATCGCCAATGCTTTGGATATAGGCGTCGGACGCCTTCCGGTAAAAACGCCCGCAGAGGCGAATGATGTTGTGAAAAAGATAATTCATTATAAAAGTCCTGCATCGCTCGGCGCGTGGAGATTGTCCACCACTCTGATAGCAGATGACGAGGACAATGCGGGTGACCATCTCGATGACGCCGAGGTAATGGACACAACAATCATCGCGAACAGCGATATTTACAACAGCACCAAAGTTTACCAGGATGCGATACCCATGATATCAACCCCGGGCGGTCACCGTGCTCCCGAAGCAAACAAGGCCATCAACGACCAGATATTCAAGGGGACACTCCTAATGAACTATAGCGGCCATGGGAATACCCAGGTGCTCTCTCATGAGCGCATACTTACGCAGGATGACTATAACAAATGGCGTAACATAGACAAGCTGCCATTCATGGTTACTGCTACATGTGATTACGGCCGTTTTGACCACCCTGAGTATGTTTCCGCGGGCGAGCGATTGATACTGAAGAATAACGGGGGTGTGATAGCTACGCTGACGACAACACACCTGGTGTATGCTTATGCCAACAGGATGCTCAACCAGTCTTTCCTTGCCGCACAATTCCAGCACGTTAACGGCAGATGGAACACGTTTGGCGACGCGATACGGATCGGTAAGAACTCAGTGTATGCCAAGGCATCCACTACGCACGATGTGATCGTGAACTTCCGCAAATTCGCCCTGCTGGGCGACCCCGCATTGGAACCCAATTTCCCGCAATATTTCGTCAACACAGACTCTATTCTTGATGGTGTAACAGGCGAACCCGTCGATTCTATCGGTGCGCTGGGGTCTTACGTTATAAAAGGTAATGTTGCCGACGTGAACGGAAGTGTACTCGACTGGTTTGATGGCAGGCTTTCGTTGACGTTCTTTGACAAACCCCGGACTGTATCGGTAACAACAGCGTCAGGAAAAAAAGAATTTGATGTGAGGAGCAATATCATTTATAAGGGAAAGGCTACAGTCACTGATGGACGTTTTTCAATAGCCTTTATCGCACCAAAGGATATAAACTACGAGTACGGAAAAGGTAAAGTGAGTTATTATGCTGAAAACGGAAAAACCGATGGAGCAGGGGCGGATACAAGCTTTACAGTCGGCGGATTTTCCGATAACCCTGTTATCGAGGGTACGCCACCAATAGTACGTCCATATATTGGCGACAGCTTGTTCAGGAACGGTGGCCTGACGGGTTCTAATACGCTGCTTTTCGTGATACTCGAAGATGAAACAGGTATCAATGTGTCTGGCAACAGTGTTGGCCACGACCTTACGGCCGTTCTTGATGGTGATGTTGCGAACCCGTATATCATGAACGACTATTACGAAACACAAGAGAATACTTATAAGCGCGGATATGTAAGTTTCCCGCTTAGCGATTTGTCGGAGGGAAGGCACATACTGACAGTAAAGGCCTGGGACGTGAATAACAATTCAGGTGAAGGTCATGTGATGTTTGAAGTGGCAGATGGAAAAATTGTGAAAGTGCAGAACCTCGTCAATTACCCTAACCCGTTCCGGAACACGACAACTTTCAGGTTTGAGCACAACCATCCGGATGAAACAATGGAGGCTGAGCTGAATATCTACAACACGGCGGGCATGCCGGTGCGTTACATCAAGCAAGTATTTGTGCCTACAGGCAGCCATGCAAATGAAATTACCTGGGATGGGACTGCTGACAACGGGGCGATCTTACCGTCGGGTGTTTATTTATACCGGATGAGGATCGCAACGGAAAATAGTGCAGAGACAACGGCATACCAAAAACTGGTGATTGTTCGTTAATTAACTGTGTTTAATTAATATTGCATATCTTACGACTTAGCTTTTCCGGTATGCATGCCATTTGGGCTCAATACCTAAATAAGATACCTTTGTTGAACTTTAAATATAATTATAATAGAATGGCAAAACGTTTTGCACTAATTGGATTGACCCTTGTTGCCGGACTGGCATCAACCCTGTCATTTGCACAGAGCACCAGCGTCACAGGCTCCCAATCTACAACCACGACCAACACGATCACCACGGCAGTTCCTTTTTTACGTATATCTCCCGACGCCCGTTCAGGCGCTATGGGCGATGTAGGTATCGCTATCAGCCCTGATGCCAATGCACAACACTGGAACCTTTCGAAGCTGCCCTTTGCGGCCAAGCCATATGGCCTCTCAGTGACATATACACCCTGGCTGAAAGACCTGGTGCCGGATATCTTCCTGGCTTATATTTCAGGTTATGCCAAGTTCGGGCAAAACGATAACCAGGCTTTGAGTGCATCGATGAGGTATTTTTCTCTTGGTGAGATCAACTATACGGATGCTGCCGGTGCGTCGCTGGGAACAGGTAAGCCCAACGAAGTGGCGCTTGACCTCGGCTATTCGCGCAAGCTGTCAGAAAATCTTTCTGCCGGCCTTGGCTTCCGCTATATACATTCGGCTATTGCCTCAGGTTTTACCGTTGGTGCAACTACTGCACAGTATAGCCCCGGCAACGCTTTTGGAGCCGACCTGGGTGTATACTATACTAAAACCAAAGAGATCGACGAGTACCGCAACTCTAACCTGAGCCTGGGTGCTATATTGAGCAACGTTGGATCTAAGATATCTTACACTTCAACGCGTCGCGATTTTATTCCTATTAATCTTGGCCTTGGCGGTGCATATACTTACCAGGCCGACGAGTACAACAAGATCACATTTGCGCTGGACCTGAACAAGCTGCTGGTACCTACTCCAAAGGACACCAATACGGATGGCAGCAGCGGAGGATTGCCTGAATTCAACCCTTATTACGATAAGGGTGTGGTATCGGGTATGCTTGGATCGTTCGGCGACGGCGATGAGTTAAAAGAAATACAGGCTTCGATAGGTGCCGAATATTGGTACCAGAACCAGTTTGCCGTACGTGCAGGTTATTTCTACGAGCATAAGGATAAGGGCGACCGCAAATACCTGACAGTGGGCCTTGGTGTTCGCTACCAGATATTCAACCTGAATTTTGCCTACCTCGTGCCTTCGGGCAGTGGTATCAACCGCAACCCGCTTTCAAACACCCTGAGGTTCTCCCTGTTGTTTGAGTTCAATAAAAAGGACAGGGGTGCCGAAGCAAGCGGCAGTGGTCTTAACACTACGCCGGCAAGGACTACACCATAACAAGATCTTTTCGAGAATAAAAAAAGCGGGCGCTGCAAAGTTGCCCGCTTTTTTAGTTTGCATATTCG
>CAMPKG010000173.1 GCA_946887085.1 uncultured Sphingobacteriales bacterium | reverse complement strand
AATAACGGTCGTGCGAAACAAGTATGAGCGTACCTGCGTATTTGTTTAGCGCGTCGATCAGCATTTCTACCGACTGCATATCCAGGTGGTTGGTAGGCTCATCCAGCAGCAGGAAGTTACCTTTCATGGCAATGGTCTTCGCTAGCGCTACCCTCGCTTTTTCACCGCCCGACAATACTTTTATCTTCTTGAATACATCATCGCCGCTGAACAGGAAGCAACCCAGCAACTGGCGTAGTTCCAGTTCCGTTTTACCCGTGCCTGCACTCCTCAGCTCGTCGAGTATCTCCTTTTCAACCGAAAGTGCCTCCAACTGGTGCTGGGCATAGAAGCTCTCTTCTACATTGTGGCCCCATTTGCGGTCGCCTTCAAAGGTCTCACGACCTGCTATTACACGCAATAAAGTTGACTTGCCCTTACCATTAGCACCTATCAGCGCTATCTTGTCACCACGCACTATTTCCGCGTCCGCATTTTCCAATATCGTCAGGTTACCAAAGCGCTTGGTAACGTTCTTCAATGTACAGATGATCTTACCTGGCTGTACTGCTACGTCGAAGTTGATGTTCATTACCGGCATAGTGGAATCAGGTGCTTCAATCCTGTCCAGCTTGTCCAGTTTCTTCAGTGCACTCTGCGCCTGTGCCGCTTTCGTGGCCTTAGCACGGAAACGTTCGATAAAGCGCTCCTGCTGCCGGATATAGTCCTGCTGGTTTTCAAAAGCGCGCTGCTGGAGCTCCATGCGCTCGGCTTTTTCCTTCTGGAAGAAACTATAGTTGCCGCTGTATAGGTGCAGGTCCTGCTGCCATACTTCTACGATCTTGGTCACCATCCTGTCGAGGAAATAACGGTCGTGCGAAACGATAACAACTGTACCCGGATATCCTTGAAGATAACGCTCCAGCCATTCGATAGAAGGGAGGTCTAGGTGGTTGGTGGGCTCATCGAGCAGCAGCAGGTCAGGTGCCTGCAGCATCATTTTAGCCAGCAATACCCGCATACGCCAGCCACCGCTGAACTCATTATACGGACGTTGAAGGTCAGCGGTAGAAAATCCCAGTCCTTCTAAAACCTCCGCGCTGCGATGTTCCATTTCATAACCGCCTGCTACTTCAAAATCATGCAAAGCATGGCTATAGTCGTCCAAAAGCTTAGCATCGTCTGGCTTGGTTTCCAGTTCTTTCAGCAACCTGGCCATTTCCGTTTCCAGCTCGTGCGCCCGCTCAAAAGCCTGCATACCCACGCTCAGTATTGAATTTGAAGTAGAAAAGCTCAGCAGGTCCTGGTTGAAAAAGCCAAGTGTTACGTCTTTGGGTTTATTGATAATTCCGGCGTCTATCTTATAAGCACCTGTTATAATGCGTAGCAGCGTCGACTTGCCTGCGCCGTTGCTACCCACCAGGCCGATGCGCTCGCCGCGCTCTATCTGCCAGCTGGCATCTTCAAGAATAGGACGGGCGCCAAAGAAGAACGATATATTTTGTAATGAAACCAACATAAGGCCCGCAAAATTAAGACACATGCGCTTAGCATTGATGCATACTGTATTTTTGCACCAAATTTTTTTCTGCCATGCGTGCTATTACTGCCATTTGCCTGCTGGGCGCCCTTTGGATAACGGGTTGCGACAATGAAACCGCCAATAACGGCGATAGCCAGGCCGCAGGTACTGCGAGCACGCCGAAATTGCCGCCTCAAAGCAAGCTTGATGAGGCGGGAACTCAAAAACTGATGGCGGTGGTGAGTAGCTATTATGAATTAAAAGATGCATTGGTAGCTACAAACGCTGAGAACGCCGATGCGGGAGCCACGAAACTTGTTTCTGCTACTACAGACCTGGAAGCGCACCTGCAAACTGACAGCATCAATAAAGAATTAATTCAGCCATACCTGGACACATTAAAAACCGGCAGCAAGGCCATATTAGCCGAGAAAGACAAAACGACAGAGAAAAAAAGGATAGCGTTTGAAAAAGTATCAGATGCGATGTTTGGACTGCTGCGCGTTGCAGACATTAAAAATGCAGGCGTTTACCGTCAATATTGCCCGATGGCGTTCAACGATAAAGGCGCTTACTGGCTGAGCGATGAAACAGAGATACGCAACCCCTATTTCGGAAAGAAAATGCTTGAGTGCGGAGAGGTGACCGATTCATTAAAATAACGACCGACGCTTTTTTATGCGCATAGATAAATCTTGCATGCACAAATTCCTATTTACTCTTTTATTGATCCTTCCCATCACCAGCTTTGCCCAGAAAAAGGTAACGCTTAGCGGGTACATGCGCGATGCCGAAAGCGGCGAGGCGATGATGGCTGCCACCATATATGTAAAGGAAGCAGAGACCGGCGCACAAACCAACACCTATGGTTTCTATTCGGTGTCGATGCCGCCGGGTACTTATACCGTAACCTTTTCTTACCTGGGCTATGCAACAAAAACGGAAACAATTGCATTGACAGAAAGCAAAACATACAACGTTGACCTGCAAAGCCGCACCAGGCTGCAGGAAGTAGAGGTAACAACTACCCGTGCCGATGATAATGTTAAAAGTACGGACATGGGCACTATCACTATCTCCGCGGATAAAGTGAAGACCCTTCCTGTTATATTTGGTGAGACAGACATCCTTAAGGCGCTGCAGCTAATGCCCGGCGTTCAATCTGCCGGAGAAGGAAGCTCGGGCTTTTATGTGCGTGGCGGCGGCCCCGATCAAAACCTGGTGCTGCTGGATGATGCTGTTGTTTACAACACCGGCCACCTGTTTGGTTTCTTCTCGGTGTTCAATACAGATGCTCTTAAAAATGTAACACTAATTAAAGGTGGTATGCCCGCGAACTATGGCGGCCGTCTGTCATCTGTAGTTGATGTGTCAATGAAGGAAGGGAACATGAAAGAATATCATGCGGAAGGCGGTATCGGACTTATTGCATCGCGTCTCACGCTTGAAGGACCGATAAAGAAGGAAAAAGGTTCTTTCATGCTTTCGGGCCGTCGTACCTATATCGATGTTCTTGTTAAACCATTCGCAAAAGGATCGTTTGCAGGCTCGGGATATTTCTTTTATGATGCCAACCTGAAAGCTAATTATAAGATCACTGAAAAAGACAGGGTTTACCTGAGCGGCTATTTCGGGCGCGATAAGTTCACTTTCAAGAGCAGCAGCGGCGCCTTTAATGCCGATATACCCTGGGGAAACAGCACTGCCACTCTGCGCTGGAATCATTTGTTCAACAACAAACTGTTCCTGAATACGACCGCAGTTTACAACGATTATAAGTTTGCATTCCAGGCAGGCCAGAACGATTTTGAGATAAAACTCTCCTCCGGCATACGCGATTATAACCTCAAATCCGACCTTGACTATTTCACAAGCTTCAATCATCATTTTAAGGCGGGTGTTGCTTACACCTATCATAAGTTCATTCCAAACCAGGTATCAGGAAGAAGCGGAACTACTGAATTGCTGCCCAATAATGCGCTTATAAAATATGCGCATGAAGGCGGTGTATACATCAGCGACGAATTCGACCCTTTCAAATGGCTGAAAATAAATGCAGGGCTGCGTTATTCATGGTTTGGACAAACGGGACCTTATGCGCAATACACGTACGATATCAACAATCGTAAAACCGATAGTACGCTTTTCAGTTCCGGCGAACTGGTAAAAACTTATGGAGGACTTGAGCCAAGATTGAACCTGCGTTTTGCGGTAAATGAAATTTCATCGATCAAAGCCAGTGTAGCAAAAGCTTACCAGTATATACACCTTGTTTCAAACAACGGTAGTACACTGCCCACCGATCTTTGGGTGCCTTCAACTTTTTATGTGCAACCGCAGGAGGCATGGCAGTATTCTGTCGGCTATTTCCGCAATTGGATGGACAATATGATCGAGACTTCGGTTGAGGTTTACTACAAGCAAATGGAAAACCAGATAGAATACCGCGAGGGATATATCCAGAATTCCATTAAAGATCCCGAGCTGGATTTTGTATTTGGCAAAGGCGAAGCCTACGGTGCCGAGTTTCTGATCAATAAAACAAAAGGGAAGTTCACAGGCTGGATAGGCTACACACTTTCGTGGACCTACCGCACATTTGCCGACCTGAACAACGGTGAAAGCTACCCTGCCAAATACGACAGGCGTCATGATGTATCCGTTGTGGCAACCTATGAGCTAAATCCAAAATGGACACTATCTACTGTATTTATCTACGGTTCAGGAAACGCGATCACATTACCTACCAACTACTATTTCATTGACCAGGCTATCGTTCCGCAGTACAGCAAGCTGAATGAGTACAGGCTGTTCCCTTATCACCGCCTCGACCTCTCTGCGATCTACAAACCGAAGCCGAAAAAGAAAAAGAAATGGGAAAGCAGTTGGGCCTTCTCTGTATACAATGTATATAGCCGCCAGAATCCCTACTTCCTTTATGTTGATACACAGGGAGACATCAGCCAGGGCGTAGAGGCCAAGGTGAAACAGGTTTCCATATTCCCGATCCTTCCGAGCATCACCTACAATTTCAGGTTCTAAGAGCTTTGAAATCAGCCCGGATAGAGATTCCGTAACTTAGGGTTGGAAACACTCTCTGATGGAGTTAGAAAAAAATGAATGGAAGGCGCTGAAGAAGGCGATCGATGAATGGGAGCATTCGGGCAGGATATCTCATGCCCAGGCCGGCGAATTGCGTAAGACCGTTCAACTGAAACGAAATGAACGTCAGCAGATAGCTCAATATTTCTTTCTTGTAGCCATTTCCTGTACTATTCTTGCCTTCGGTGCGATATTCATTGATGAGAAAGTACTCGAGAAGATCAAGAACTATTTTGCCCTCAGCAATATCTTCATTGCGATCATTTCAGCTGCAGTGGGCGGAGGCTGGTTCTGGTATGTGAAGAAACACCGGCATAATTACAGCCCACTGGCCTATGAGGTCTATATGGTATTGGGCGGACTTATTTCACTTATATCCTTAGTGTATTTCCTGAAAGATCCCGGTTTTGGCCCTTCACATCATGTGCTGCTGCTGCTTTCCTTTTTTATGCTGTTTGCTGAAGCTATACTACTCTACTCCAAAGCTCTCTGGATCGGTGCGATATTAGCGATCATGGGTTGGTACGGCGCCTTCACCAGCTGGCAAAGCGACAATAACCTGTTTGTAGGCATGAACTACCCCGTGAGGTTTGCTGTGTTCGGCGTAGTGGTTATTGCTCTGGCCTACTGGCAATCACGCACGCCGAAACTGTCTTTCACCCAGCGCATCACCTACCTCGCGGGTCTTATCATTTTCTTCACCGGCATGTGGGGCGTTTCCATCTTCGGCAATTTTGGTTATCTCGATGACTGGGCAAAAGTGCGGCAAACCTATGTATTGGGTTATTCCATAGTATTTGGCATTACCGCGGCTGTCGCCTTCTATTTTGGCATTAAGTACCGCGACGGCATGACCAGGGATATGGGCATTCTTTTTCTTCTCATCAATCTATACAGCAGGTATTTCGAGTTTTTCTGGGACTCTATGAACAAAGGCTTGTTCTTTCTTGTACTTGCCATATCATTCTGGTTCACAGGCCGGCAGATAGAAAAACGTAAACGCAGCCGTAGAAAAACTACAGTTTAGGTAATAACGTTTTGCCCTGCTAATTTTGCAGCCACAAATGGCAAGGTATTTTCTAGAAGTTAAATATGACGGGACGGCATTCCACGGTTCACAGCTGCAAGGCGGGTTACCTACAGTGCAACTGGCTATCAACAATGCCCTTTCCACGATATCCCGTTCCCCGATAGAAACCTTTGGCGCCAGCAGAACCGATGAAGGCGTGCATGCACTGGCTAACTATTACCATTTTGATACTGAACTTCCCCTGCATCCGAATCTTCATTATAAACTGAACGCAATACTTCCAGAAACACTTTCGATAACACGCATGTTCCAGGCCAATGATCCTGAATTCAATGCCCGGTTTGATGCGATCAGCAGGAGATACCGGTATAGGATCTACAACAAGAAAGATCCGTTTCTTACGCGGCGTGCTTTGTATTATCCGTTCCGCATCGATAAAGGAGTGCTTAATGAAACTGCAGCCATTTTAAAAGAATATACCAACTTCGAAACTTTTTCCAAGAGAAACACGCAGACGTTTACGTTCAACTGTACCATTATGCAGTCGTTTTGGGAGGAACAGGGAGAAGAATTGCATTATGTGGTAGAAGCCAATCGGTTTCTTCGCGGTATGGTGCGTGGATTAGTAGGCACCCAATTGCAGGTGGCACGTGGCAGGCATTCCGTAGAAGAGTTTCGCAGGATCGTAGAAGCTAAAGATTGCACAAAAGCAGATTTCAGCGTTACGGGTCACGGATTATATCTTGAGCATATCTCTTACCCCCAAGGGGCGCTGTCAGAATTTAGCGACAGCCGTTAAACGAAAACGCCAGCAACAAGATAAGCTGCGGCAGCCGATACACATCCGATCAATACGGACCTGGCAGCTCCTGTCCACGGTTGTTGAGACGTCAACCTTGCCTTAAAAAAGCCGAATACAAATAGCGCGATGATGGTTAATACACACGAAGCCAGCAATCCTCTATTTACAGACTGAAAAAAAACATAAGGTACATTAGGGATCAGCCCGCCGATAATATACCCCGCTGTTATCAGCAGGGCCGTTCTTCGCTGGGTGGTGGAATTGAATTGTCCCGAATTCATCCCGTGGGTTTGCATCATTGCACCCCACTCCCTTTGCTCATTTTCCATTTCTCCTGAAACAAGCTTTACCGATGTATCATCGAGGCCAAGTTCGGTCTGTACGTTCGGCAGATCGATCGGCTGAGTATAGTGCGCGGCTTCGTGTTTCGCAGCATAATAATTCGCAATGCCCATCGCTGAAGCAAAAACAACGGCCCCGACAAAGCTGTAAGATGCTATATCAAAACTATAATGGAATACTCTTGACAAGGCCGTGGTCAGAGCAAAAGGCACTACCAGTCCATCAGAAATCCCAACGCTAAGTGCCACTAAGATATCAGGCCTGTTTTCTTCCGGTGAACGAAACATCAGGACAGGTGTTGAAGGCTATCCTTAATGATATGAACACATTCATCAACCTGCGACCGGGTTATTACCAGTGGCGGAGCAAAACGTATTTTATCTCCATGTGTGGGTTTGGCCAGCAAACCGCCTTCCATCATATGCAGACAGAGGTCCCACGCAGCTTCTTTATTCGCATGGTCTATAACTATCGCATTCAGCAAACCCTTACCGCGTACTATCGAAATATTTGGATGATCCAATGCTTTAAGCTGCGCGCGAAGGTATTCTCCCTGAACGGCTGCGTTCTCTGCAAGTTTTTCGTCCTTTAATACCTGCAGCGAAGTCATAGCTACCTTGCATGCGAGCGGGTTGCCGCCGTATGTAGAACCATGTTCACC
>CAMPKG010000172.1 GCA_946887085.1 uncultured Sphingobacteriales bacterium | reverse complement strand
CGTAGTTCCATTCGCCTGATACATAAGCTGTGTGGCTATTGCTATGCTTTAAGGTATGTTGGTGCAGCATCGAAGAATCAGTTGCCGTCCTCCGTAACTCCCTGTAAGTTTCAGGGACATCGTACCTGCTCAAGCCAGCCAATACTGAAATGTCGGTCTTGCCGCGCTTAACAGTGAAAGACCCTCCCCCTCCGGGCCCGCCTGCAGGCGCCTTTTTGTAAATATTGGCTGCACCCCTGTACCCGTTGTGCAACTGTCGATAAGTAACAATGTTGATGATACCAGCCAGTCCCTCGGCATCGTATTTAGCCGGTGGGTTGGTAATTACTTCAATGCTTTTTATAGTGGATGCCGGCATGCTGCGCAGTACGTCTTTGGGATTTCGCTCCACCAAACCCGAAGGGCGTCCGTTGATGAATACTTTGTAGCCCGAACTGCCTTTTAGCAGTAGTTTATCATCAGCATCCACAGACAGGTGTGGTACTTTTCGCATCATATCAAGTACACTGCTCACTTTGCTCTGCGGATCGGCTTGCAGGTCATAGATGATACGGTCTGCTTCCTGGCGCACCATAGGGGTTTTAGCTGTAACGGTCACTGTCTGTAATTGTTTGCGGGGTTTGCCAGCAGCTGTATCGCTTGTTTGTGCTGTGCATTGGCAGGTAGCAACTGCGGCCAGCAATAAACTGCTTATCGTTTTCATGCTGCAAATATTGCAGGCATGTAAAGCGCTCAGAAACTAATATGACCTATCGCAAGCAAAGAATGACGGAAAGCCGTTTCGTGTGCATGAACACATTCGACATGATTTATGTTGCCTTCGTCATGGATATGATCTAATTCGCCATAGGAACTTAGTAGTTTTTCGATTTGTTGCCCATATTTGTGTTGTAATGAGCAATGCCTGGGTAAATAAGCCGGTGATATTTTTTGGAAAGAGGATATATTTTCTTTTCAGCGCCGTTATGTCTGTCCCGGTCTGGCTGGCATGCAATGAATATATTGGCAGCCTGCCGGTAAGCGAAGACGAAGCGGTAGCTACCGGGCTTACCATGTGTTTCTTCGCTGGCATATTTACCGGGCGATACATTGCTGATGTATGGCGATTGCACGCACACTTCAAGCCGCAGAGGCTGGTCATTGGCCTCGGGGCCTTCATCCTCGCCTGCCTGGTAGTCATTTCTTTTCATGGCAATTTCCGTTTCGCAGGGACGATACCCAGTCTTATGTGGCACCTGCTTTCGTTTTTGGCTATGAGTGTAGTGCTGGGGATCCTGATCAAAGTGGTACGGGCCCTCGCAGAAAAGGAACTTACAGAAGCAAAGACCGCGGCAGCGCACAGCGAAAGCGAATTGCGGTTATTGCAGTCGCAGCTAAGTCCGCATTTCCTTTTCAATACCCTGAACAATATGTACGGCCTTTCGCTGACACAGCATGAAAAGATACCACCATTACTGTTGCGGTTGTCGGACCTGCTCCGGTATTCTGTGTACGGATCGAACGAAATATGGGTGCCGCTGGAAAATGAGGTCGACTACATCAACAACTACATCGAATTTGAAAAGATAAGGCTGGGCGACCGGTTGGTATTGCAAACAGATATTTCAATTCCGGCAGACGATGCTGCAGCGATCGCGCCCATGCTGCTGATCGTTTTTATTGAGAACGCTTTCAAGCATTCTAAGAATACGGCCGATGAGAAGATATTCATTGAAATAGTGTTGAGGACATGGAACGACCTGGTGCTTTTTTTGGTGAAGAATTCAAGGAGTAAAGCGGACCAGGCTTTTGACAAAAACAGCGGGTTCGGGCTGGAAAATGTAAAAAAGAGACTGGAGCTTTTGTATCCGGATGAGCATAAGATTGAAATAACCAAAGATGACAACTGGTATTCAGTAATGCTGCACGTAAAAAAGAAAACTTTGAAATGAACAGGATGACTTGCCTCATAGTGGACGATGAACCAATCGCAAGAGAGATCATTCAGAACTATTGCGCGCAGCTGCCCTACCTGGCAATAGTAGCTTCCTGCAGCAATGCACTGGAAGCAAAAATGATCCTGCAGAAAGAGAAAGTGGATATACTTTTTTTGGACATCAACATGCCCGTCATGGACGGCATATCATTTTTGAAAACAATGAAAACTCCGCCCAAAGTGATCTTTACTACAGCGTACAAAGAATACGCTATTGACGCTTTTGACCTCACCGCGACAGATTATCTCTTAAAACCTTTTTCGCTTGACCGGTTTATTATCGCAGTAGATAAAGCTGCTGAGCAAATACAGCCGGCCAATGCACCGCTTGCGGAAACGCCTCCAACGGCAGACCATTTTTTTATAAAGACCGAGGGCAAGATATACAAGCTGCTGTTTACCGATGTGTTATATGCAGAGGCAAATGGCAACCATACCAAAATAGTAGCCGCCGGTAATACACTCACGCCTGCAATGAGTTTTACTGCTGTGGAAGAATTGTTGCCTGCCGATATATTTATCCGCGTTCATCGCTCCTTCATCATCAATAAGTCGAAGATCAGCCATATAGAAGGTAACCGCGTTTATGTGGGCAAAGTGGAAATACCGGTAGGAAGTAGTTATAAGGAAGAGTTTTTGAAGGTACTGGGGATATAGAAGATCACCGAAATCGCAAGTGATCAGATAACTGTATTATTTGATGATATCAAGGCTAGCTACTGACATCGCTCTCCTCAATATTTTCGGGCAAGTTCGCGATGTAAAGTCTATTGTCAGTCAACTCTCGTATTGTTTTAGCTAAATCCTCTGCATCCCACGATGGCACTGACTTGCCAAAGAATACGGTTTTGCCATCATAGTCAAAACTTAAGTTGCCTTCATCATGAACAGTGTTGATCAATTCCTGCTCAGTCTGGAAACCGAAGTAGTCAAATGACTCGCCTTTTAGCGGGTGATCTGTCGGGTGTTGTTTTCCGCGAAACTGCATATTTGTTACCCGCTCTATATCATATTGCATTACAGATTTTTGAAAAATGCCCGAATTGGATATAGTTAACGTTTGAGTTGCTAATGTCAAGGCTTTCGATAGCCGTTGCTTTGTTGATATAACGGTTAAAAGCGATAAAAAATATAGCTCCCATACCTATCGAAAAAAGCATACCGGATAAAGTATCTTTGGGTTCATGGATCAGCATAGCAATGGAAGCAATGCACAAAAGGGAGACGCAAAGGCAGCCGATGGCCTTTAAATATAGAAGGATATTGACTCTTGAGTTTGTCTGTTTTGCAAACTTTATTATAGTGCCATCGGGGGTTTGGGTGATCTTCATTTTGTTCTACCAATTTACGGATTACAACAAAACTTTAAGCAATATCCTCGCTTTTCTGCACCATCTTTGATATACAGGAGCAAACGCATATTGTGGAAGAAAGCCCAAACACATCCTGGTTTGTCACCAAAGACTCCATTGTCCGCAAGATCTGGGGCAATGCCGATATCATACTCTTCATCTTTGCGGGAGCGGCGGCGGAATTCGCGCTCAACAAAGCGGTCGACTGGCTTTATTTCACCGGCAAGCTTCCCGCTGATCCGCTGGGAAGGTTGTTCTCCACCGTCAGTTATGCCCGTAAGATCGTTTTTGCGCCTGTCGATGAAGCCAATAAGACCGTAGATATAATAAGGAACATACACGGTGCCGTAGAATCAGCACGCGGAGCCGCCATACCCGACTGGGCTTATCGCGATGTGTTGTTCATGCTCATTCATTATTCCATCGCATCTTACGAATTGTTTGAGCGCAAGCTGACGGACGCAGAAAAAGAAGAAGTGCATAATGTCTTCTACCGCGTGGGTGACCGCATGGGATTGAAAGAGCTGCCCACCAACTACAAGGACTGGCTGATCTCAAGAGAAGAACACCTCAACGCCGACCTCCAGCAAAGCCAATACACCGCCGACCTGTTCAAACAATATAAAAAGCACCTCGGCGCCCTGCGCTTCAAAGTATTGATAGAAGGCCAGAAACTGGTGGTGCCCGACCGGGTGAAACAGATGCTGCAATTCAAGGATTTTTCCCTGCTTACCCCTGTGTTGCCCGTCTATAAAGTTACCAGGCTAATGAAGATGGACTGGATGCTGAAAAGCCTGCTGTTGCCTACCGAATACAAAGACCAGATAAAAGCGCTGGACGCAGAATGATAGGGATTCTCGGTATCGATATTTGTCGTATATTTGTTATTGTAAAATAACGGTCTGAACCGGAATTTTTGGAATTAAAAGAATTACCAGAATTCTATGAATTCCAGTTCAGACAAAAATGGCGCTCCATGAAAACGATCAAGGTCGTCATATCGAACGAGCAGAGCGAGAGAGATATCTCCCGAAGTTCAGCGATTGAGCTGATTGGATATTCTCAGGAGATATATTCGTTGCATTATGGATTTTTAATTGAACTCATGAAACCGCTACCGCTTAGTTCTCACTGCGTTCGATATGACGGGTCTATTGGGCGACAGCATTGTTAGAAAAACACGCAAGGGGGTGGGGGTACGTAAACAGATTGAAACATTTTGGCGATCAACTGCAGTGCCGGTGCGGGTTTGAAATATTTGGAAAGAGAGTATTTGATGAAAAAAATGGGCGTTAAACGCCGAAAAAACGGTTAAGTACTAACAAAAATCATAGTCATCATGATATCCTTCTATCATAGTTCAGACACCTACAACAAACATTATCATTTTAGGCGGCTGTTATTTCGCACAATCCTCTGTTCTGCAATGCTTCCGGAGCAAAACCAGGGAGCGTTGTTGTTTTGAAAAATACTAAAAACGACATCAACATTATCATTTTCAGCAACCCCGGCAAATCCATGAATCCGACTAATCCCGGTTCAGACCGACAACAACCATTATCATTTTTGAACCCACCTATCATAGTCATCATGACATCATTCCATCCCGGTTCAGACATCAAAATATTCGATCACGCATTCTTTCAGTACGCGCTCCTGCTGCATCAGTCCGCCACCCGGCAGTTCCTGCGCCATTTCAAAATGCGGCCAGCCATCTTCATCGCGGCCGGCATATTTATAATAACCCCTGCGGCTCAGCAGGCTGCATACCGCTACATGCATCAGGTCTTGTTTTTGCTCTTTGGAGAATTTGCGCGCCGGCAGGTTGCCAAACTCGTTGACGCCGATAAGAAACAATATTCCTTCCATATCAGGCAGCTTGCCAAACCGGTCCAGCATCAGCTGTTCTACCTGTGCCCATCTTTGATCGAAGTTTTCCATAACCGCCGCAAAAATACCGTAAACGCGGTTAACTCAGTTTTAACAGCAGCAAAAAAACCAACTGCGATATTTTTGAGATGTAATAACTTGCCGCAAGGGCTACTAAATCATTATTAATGGATAGGGAATCTTCATCAACATCCGTTGACATCCGCGAGCTGAACGAACGCATCCACCAGCAGAGCGCTTTTATCGAGCTGCTGAACATGGAGCTGGGCAAAACCGTAGTAGGACAAAAACACATGGTGGAAAGGCTGATGATAGGCCTGCTGGCCAATGGCCATGTACTGCTGGAGGGTGTGCCCGGCCTGGCGAAAACATTAGCCATCAAATCGCTGGCTGCCGCCATCCATGGCCGCTTTGCCCGCATACAATTCACTCCCGACCTGCTGCCTGCCGATGTGCTGGGTACAATGGTATACAACCCACAGACGCATGAGTTTGCCGTAAGGAAAGGCCCCATTTTCGCCAACTTTATACTAGCCGATGAGATCAACCGCGCCCCTGCAAAAGTGCAGAGCGCGCTGCTGGAAGCCATGCAGGAAAGGCAGGTGACCATCGGCGATAATACTTACAAGCTGGAGGAACCTTTCCTGGTACTGGCTACCCAAAACCCGATAGAACAGGAAGGCACTTACGAATTGCCCGAAGCGCAGGTAGACCGGTTCATGCTGAAGGTGGTATTGTCTTATCCGAAGAAGGAGGAAGAGCGCGACATCATACGCTATAACCTCGATCCTCAGGGCATGAAAAAGATCAATGCGGTTGTGAGCCCTGGCGAGATAATGCGTGCACGCAACCTGGTGCGCGAAGTATATATGGATGAGAAGATAGAACAGTATATCCTCGACATAGTTTTCGCTACCCGTTTCCCCGAGCAGTATAAGCTCGATAAACTGAAGGGGCTCATCAGTTACGGGGCATCGCCGCGTGCAAGTATTAATCTTGCGCTCGCGTCGAAAGCCTACGCCTTCATGAAGCGCCGTGGTTATGTGATACCGGAGGACGTAAGAGCTGTTTGTCACGACGTGATGAGGCATCGTGTGGGCATCACTTACGAGGCGGAAGCAGAGAATATCACGAGTGAGCAGATCATCAATGACATATTAAATGTAGTAGAAGTACCATAGCTATAACGATGCCAGCCATTCGTCAAGTACCTGTTCATAAAGGTTATGGGCACCATCCAGTTCCAGTTGCTTGAACGGGAATAACTGAGCATCGGCAAGTGCCTGGTGCAGGTCAAAGTCCTTTTGCCGCGAGGCGTAGAACACACCTTCCTTGTGCAGGTGTTTGGCCAACAATTCCTGTTCGGTTTGGCCGGGGGTAGGTATCAGGATGGCTTTTTTGTGCAGTACCGCAAGGTCCATGAGCGTTGAGTAGCCGCTACGGCATATTACTATGGATGCTTTTTCGATGAGCGGCTGCAGCGTTTCTTTAGTGACCCGTGTATGATAGCTGCCGCCATTGGCGAGTGGTGAGCCGTTTGATTGGCGCGAGGCTTTGTCGTTGCCTTCCACAAATACCAGTTTGCCGGGGTAAGACGTAGCCTGCCCCCACAGTATGTCCGACAATATGGAGCGCTGGGGTTCGGGGCCGGAGAGGAGGATGAGCAAATGATCGTCACCTGTGTTGGGAGACGACGCTATCTGTGACAGTAAGCCGATGTAGTGTGCATTGCCCGGCATCGGCGACGGATGTCCCAGCTTGCCGCTGAGGTTGGGCTTGCCCTCCACATCCACTACCCAGCACTGCCCGAAGCGTTGCAGGTAACGGTAATGCAGCCGGCGTAGCATGCTGTCGGCTACATCGCCCATACCTGTCTGCGCCAGTACCTGGTGGGTCATGATAACGGAAGGCACCTCATTATGAAACAGCCCATAGCGGTTGTCAGATATAATCCCGTCGAATTTGCGCTGACGGCAGAGGTCCGCCAGCCAGGCATGCTCGCGGCGCACATTACGCAGCAGCTTAGGCACCTGCGATATGATGGAAAACATGAACCCGTGGCTGTGCTTGCTATAGCTAATACCGTAGCCGTCGAGGTGTATGGTTTCCAGTTCGGGGAAGGTTTCAATAATATAACTGCGCTGCCATTCGTTGCCGGCAAAGGTCACGCCCAGCCCCCGCGCCATGATATGGCGGATGAGTGGTACGCAGCGGGTGGTATGGCC